>VTPD01000012.1 GCA_008638015.1 Pelagibacteraceae bacterium
TGTTTGGTTTTCTGTCATCAAAACTAGCCTTATTTTTTCTCCCGTATCCCTCATTTTTGGGTTTTGATTTTTTAAAACTTCTAACTGGTTCTTCCACAAAAGTTTCCGGTCTTTTTTCAAATGAACGTTTAGGCTTATCTCTAAAGCTAAATTTTTCTTTGTTTCTATCTCTAAATCCACCACCTCTTCTGTTATTTTTCGATGTAAATGAATTTCTTTTGCTAGAAGAATCTCTTCTTGCATAGCTATTATCGGATCTTTTTTCTGATGCTGGTTTTAATCCAGGATTTAAAATTTTCTCAATCTCACGCCACTTTTTTTTATCATTCGGTGTCACATAACTCCAAGCAGTTCCTAAAGCTCCTGCTCTACCTGTTCTACCCATACGATGAATAAAATCTTCTGCTTGTTGAGGAAGATCATAATTAATGACATGCTCAATATGTGGAATATCTAATCCTCTTGCGGCAATATCAGTTGCAACAAGCACATGAATTTTGTTTGCTCTAAATTTAGCAATGACTTGATTTCTTTTATTTTGTCGTAAATTTCCATGTAAAGAATCTGATTCAAATCCTTCTTTCGATAAATTTTTTGCTAATTTTTTTGCATTATGTTTGGTTTTCATAAACACAAGAGTAGATCCGGTATTTTTTCTCACATGCTCTACCAAAGTATTATATTTATCTTCTTGTCTAACTTGTACGACTTCTTGTTTAATCGTAACAACCGTTGCATTCGGTGGTGCCACACTAACTCGTTCTGCATTATTTAAATATTTTGTAGATAATCTTTCAATGGAGGGTGCAATCGTTGCTGAAAACATTAAGGTTTGTTTTTCTTTGGGTAAAAATTTAATAATTTCATCAATCTGAATGCTAAATCCCATATCGAGCATTCGGTCCATTTCATCTAAGATTAATAAATCTACATGATGTAAGATTAATGATTTTCTCTTTAAGTGATCATTAACTCTTCCTGGAGTGCCTACGATAATTTGTGGTCCAGACTTAAGCCGTTTTAATTGCTTATTCATGGGCTCACCGCCCACTAAACAAACACTTTTAATAACACTTTGTTGAAACAATAATTTTTCGATGACATCATTAACTTGTTTTGCAAGTTCTCTGGTGGGTACCAAAATAATTGCTTTTTTTGTTTTTTTTTGAGCAATTAACTCAATCATAGGAATACAAAACGCTGCTGTCTTACCGGTTCCGGTTTGCGCAGATGCTAAAATATCTTTTTTTTCTAAAATTAATGGAATGGATTTAATTTGAATCGGAGTTGGAGTGTCAAACTTCATCTTAATCAAGGACGCATTCAAACTAGGATTCAATTTAAGCTCTTGGAAATTTTGCATGAAAATGGGATTTTTAAATTTTATAATTATTCTTTAAACGTCCTTAGATATAGATCGTGAGCATAAGTCAATCAGTATTACCAATTGGAGTAAAAAACCTTTACTCACCTAGAATATGCATCAATACTTTTCTTTGATGGGACTGCAATCTATGCTCAAATAGATAAATACCTTGCCAAGTTCCTAGAGCAAGATGGCTATCATGAACGCTCAATGAAAGATGAGTTTGGGTAAGAGCTGTTTTGATATGAGCTGGCATATCATCTTTTCCTTCCGCTCCATGAACGTATAATTTTGGATTCATTGGAACCACTTTATCAAAATAACTTAGTAAATCTTGTAACACATCTGGATCTGCATTTTCTTGAACTAACAAAGAAGCACTTGTGTGCATGATACTTAAATTAATAATTCCCGTATTAATTTTAGAATGATTTACAAAATCACTTATATCATTTGTAATTTCAATAAGACGCTGACCATTCGTGTGAATTTCTAATGTCTTTAAAAATTGCCTCATAATAAAATAGTAATACCTGTTGCAACTAATAAAATGGCTAAAACTATTTCTATGCATTTTTTCACTTTAGTATGGGAAATAAATAACCGTATGGAACTTCCAAATAATGCCCAAATACTAATGGATGGCAAACAAACAATTGGAGCAATTCCAGCAATAAATAAAATGCCAGTCAGATAAGTTTCTTCTTTAGGAAAAAAAACACTAACAGCTGTAATAGCAACAATCCAAGCTTTAGGATTTAAAAATTGAAACAAAGAAGCTTCATAAAACTTTAAGGGTCTTCCTGTTTCTTTACTCTCTTTAATATTTAACGAGCCAAACATTTTGTAGGCTAAAAAAAATAAATATAAACAACCTGCTACTTTTAACACTTGTTGAATCATAGGGTACGTTTGAAATAATGCACCAAGACCAAGACTGACGCTTGAAATTTGCACAAAGTGACCCAGTGGAATTCCTAAAATATGGGGAATGGTTCGTTTAAAACCATACTTAATGCCAGAGGTCGTAAGCATAATATTGTTAGGTCCTGGAGTTGCAAACATAACAAAATAAAAAGTTACTATTGCAATAAACAATTCATAAGTAATCATGATAAATTTTTATAATACTTTAGTGAACTAGAGAGAATACTGAAACCACCAAAGCTACTACAGATACGAAGCTGAAAAAAAATAATACATTATTTTTTCTTTCTTCTTTTTTTTCTAAGTTAACTTTTTCGATTAACTCAACAATGTTACAACGATCTGATTGGGTATTATTTGATATATTTTTATGTAAGACTTTGGACTGATGATTATGAAATGTCTCAATTGACATGATTTTTACTACTGTCCCCCTTTTATAATTATCTAATTAAAGCCCAAAATTTAGATCGATGCAACCCACAATTTGTAGTGACTTAATTTTTTTTTCATTTAAAAGGATGCTCTATATGGGATATCCAAAAAAACACAGAGGTCGAAGAAAAATAGGATCGAAGAGAAGAAGAGCGAAAAGAAAAGCTAAGAAAAAATAGCTTTTTTATCCTGCCCTTTTATCTATCGTTCAGTAGTGGTGATCCAGCCACCACCGTATACTCGCATACCTTTTTCATCTTGCTTATAAAAAACACAAGCCTGACCTGGTGAAATACCAGCCTCACCTTCATGCAAGATCACTTTAGTGCCCTCTGCCTCTACTCTACAAGGTAACAAACGGCCCGTGGAACGAACTTTAACAAAAAAATCTCCCTGTAAACTATCTTCCTTACATAAAAAGTTAATATCTCTAACGTGAATGACCTTGATATTTAAATCCTCTCTTGAACCAACGATTACTTCTTTCGTGTTGGGATTAATTTTAACAACAAACAATGCATCTTCTTGGCCACCAATTCGGATACCTCTACGTTGACCAATGGTAAAATTAATTATGCCATCATGTTTACCTAAAACATTACCTTTGAGATCAACAATATTACCAGGATCATAAGACTCTGGCCTTAATTTTTCTATGACAGATTTATAATTTCCATTAGGAACAAAGCAAATATCTTGGCTATCTGGCTTATCAGCCACTGCTAGATTCATTTTTTTGGCAATCTCTCTAGTTTCTTGTTTGGGAAGATCAGCAAGTGGAAATCTTAAATAATCAAGCTGCTCTTGGGTGGTGGAAAATAAAAAGTAACTTTGATCTCTATTAATATCTACCGGTTGATACATTTTTGCATTAGATAGTTCTTCTGATCGTTTTACATAATGTCCAGTCACAAGCGCATCCGCTCCTAATTCTTTTGCGGATTTAAATAAATCTCTAAATTTAACCGTTTGATTACAACTGACACAAGGAATGGGAGTTTCTCCTTTTAAATAACTATCGGCAAATTTTTCAATCACCTCTTCTTTAAATAAACTCTCATAATTAAATACATGATGCTCAATATCTAATTGTTCGCTCACTCTTTTGGCATCATAAATATCTTTTCCTGCACAACACGTTCCTGCGGTTTTGCCAATTTTTCCATAATCATACAGCTGCAAGGTAATACCTATGACATTGTAATTTTGTGATTTTAATAAAGCAGCAACCGTTGAAGAATCAACTCCACCTGACATGGCAACAACTACTTTTGTTGCTTCCGGAGATTTGGAAAATCCTAAAGAATTTGTTTCTATTTTTTTTGTCATTGGGGTTGCTAAACTCATAAAGGCTATATAACACGATATACATAGAAATTAACAATTTTTACATGAAATGACGTTTTTTGATTTTGATCCTGGAGATTTTGTTACTCATCCTCAATATCCTGATTGGGGTATTGGTCAAGTACAGTCCATTATCGGATATATAGTTACTGTGAATTTTCAAAATGCTGGAAAAAAAACAATTAATGCTGAAGAAATCGTGTTAGAAAAATATAATGATAAAACTAAGTAAAAAAAACTACAAAATCATTACTGAAAAATTACTTCCAGCTTTTATTGCTGCGGGGAAAAAATCCATTCAGCTATCTGGAAAAAAATTAAAAGTATTTACTAAAAGTGACGGAACGCCTGTTTCCAATGGTGATTTAGCCGTAGATAAAATTCTACAGGACGCGATAAGAAAAATAACACCAACTATCGAAATCGTTTCCGAGGAAACCATTAAAACAAACAAAAAAGGCAAACGAAACACGTTCTGGTTGATTGATCCAATTGACGGTACTAGCTCCTATATTTCCAATAAAGATGAGTACACATTGAATGCAGCTTTAATTGTAAATAAAAAACCTGCACTTGGAATTATTTTTGCTCCTAAGAAAAAAAGATTGTTTTACTCTTTTGGAAAAAATAGTGCCTTTGAAATTAGTAAAGGAAAAAAAATTAAACTTAATTGTGCCAAAATAAAAAAGACAATGGTAAGCGCACTAACCAATTCTTCTAATCCATCAGATGTTATAAAAAAAATATTACGAAAATATAAAGCTACCAAGTTTCAAAATATGAGAAGTTCGTATAAATTTTGTTTAATAGCTAGTGGCGAATATGATGTATACGCAGCAAGACCAAGAGCCAAAGAATGGGATATAGCTGCAGGCCATGCTATCGCTGAACATGCTGGTGCTATCATTACAACACACCAAAATAAAAAAATTACCTACGGTAAACCAGGTTTTTACAATCCATCTTTATTAGTGAGACGATCGAAAAGACTCTAAAAATAACATTTTATTATTTTTAAATTTTTAGTTGATTGGTTGATTCAATTTAGGATAGAATAATTTTAATGGTAAAAAAATTAACTATTCTTAGCTTACTATTTTTGTTAGCTAACTGCGCTCAGCTAACCTCCATGTTACCAAACGATGTATTTAGAACTGCCTTAACACAAACAGGAGACTATCTATTAAAGAAAAAAACAGGAAAAAATTCAACTGAGCATGCTTTATCTGCTGCGACCAAAAAAGATTGTAGTTTTGATATTGTAAATCTAAGTATTGAAAATCCTTGCAAAGAAAAAGCAATTGATTAACAAAATACTTATCATCATTGTTTCTGTATCTATTTTTGGAATACTCGTTTTTAGTTTTGTCCGACGAGCTTTAAAAAAGAAAATTGACCAACTAGTAGAAGAAGAAAAAGCGAAAGAGGCAAAAGAGAAAGAAAATAAAGATTTATAATTTTTTTTCTAAAATCTTTAACTCTTTTTTATCAATATTCAAAACTTCCCTAGAAGTATCATAACTAAAACCAGCCCTAGCTAATACGCCAATATCTTTTTTAAAAAACATTTCTTTATTTGCATCGGGTCGGTACGGTCCTATTCTTCTTTTTTTACAAATTTTAATTGCTGAATAAAAGTCAGGATCCTCATTTTCCTTTTTAATATTATCTATTGTTTTTTTTAATCTCTCAGGATCAATACCTTTTAGGGACAAACTCATTTTAATTTTATTTAAGGAATAACCTCTTCGTAAATAAGTTTTTGATTTCATTTCTGAGTACATATCGTCATTAATCAAACCTAGATTTTCAAGATTTTGTATAACGCTATCGATTTGCTCTAATACAACACTTTTACTAGTACCCGTTTGCTCATCATTCAGAACTTTTTTAAATAGGTAGAGTCGCAAGTCTTTTTTTGATGGCTGAAACTTATCCAAATAACGCAAAGCTAGCTCTTTAATTTCTTCGTTAGTTTCGTAAGTTTTCTTGCTAGATTTGTAATAATTCATATATAATATTTACCTATCACAACATGGAAACTATCAAAGATTTTTTTACCTTAGAAGTTATCTACTTAATCGCTAACTATGGAGTTATCCCCTTTTGGCTTATGTTAGTTTTTATACCTAGTGGAAAATTTACTAGCGCGATTATTAATACCATTTTTTTACCAACGGTGCTGGCAGCAACCTATGGCTATCTTATTTATATAGAATTTTATGCAGGAGGTATTTTGCCAGGTTCTGTCACGGATAAAGCTTTAGCAAATTTTCAACTCTATGTTGGTCTTGATTCTTTGGCATCCTTATTTGGAAACAAAACATTTTTATTAACATTTTGGATCCATTTTTTAACGTTAAGTTTGTTTGTAGGAACTTGGATAGCAAAAGATGCTTTGCGCCAAGGCATTCATAAATATGTGGTATTGTTTCCGCTTGTTTTAACTTATTTTACAGGACCCTTGGGTTTATTTTTGTACCTGTTTTTACGAATGATTATTGTGCAAAAAATAACTCTACATGATTAACTAATGAAAAAAATTGATTTTTACTTTGATATTAGCAGTCCCTACTCTTACTTGGCGCATACCCAATTAAGAAATTATGAAAAAGAAACGGGTGAAAAAGTTAACTACATGCCAATTTTTTTAGGAGGTTTGCATAGGCAAGCAGATATTATTGCGCCAGGTCTGAATCCCCATAAAGGAAAATATTTAATTAAAGATTTAAAATTATTTGCAGACAAATATAAAATTAAATATCAATTTAACCGATATTTTCCCATCAAAAGTATTCATATCATGCGTGGTTCGATAGTAGCAGAACAAGAAAACTTTTTTAAAAGTTATATTGATAAGTTTTTTGTTGCTACCTGGGTTGACTCATTAAATTTAAACGATGAAAAAATATTTGAAAAGTTTTTAAAAAATATGAATATTAATTTTGAAGATTTTTTTACGAAATTATCAGAGCCTACAATTAAAGATGATTTAAAAAACAGAACCGATACTGCTTTTAAAAAAGGTATCTTTGGTGCTCCCACTTTTGTCGTAAATGGCAAGATGTTTTGGGGTCAGGATAGGCTTGAATTTGTTTTTAAAGAAGCAAAAAAATAATTATAAATTATAACTACTTTCACCATGACTTCCAAAGTCAAGGCCTTCGTTAATTTCTTGTGATTCTGAAACTCGTAATCCTGAAGTAGCTTGAATAATTTTTACAATAATAACTGTTCCGACAAAGGATAATAAAGCAACTGTTGCAATTCCAATAATCTGAACCATGGTTTGATCCAAAGCAGATTTTTCTAACCCTAGTCCTCCAAAATTTGCTGTTGCAAGAATTCCAGCAAACAATGTACCGAGTATTCCTCCTACGCCGTGAACCGCAAATACATCCAAAGAATCGTCAATCTTCATTTTAAATTTTACAAAGCCAACGCAATAGTAACAAACGCTTCCCGATAATAAGCCTAGAAAGATTGCTCCAGCTGGTCCTATAAATCCTGAAGCTGGTGTAACCGTTGCAAGACCTGCAATCATTCCTGTAATCATACCAACTAAACCTGGTTTTCCATTTTTTAACCAGTCAATAAACATCCATGTGATCGTAGCAGTAGCTGCCGAAATATGTGTCACTAACATTGCCATACCAGCATTAGCATTCGCTGCTAGAGCTGAACCTGCATTAAAACCAAACCAACCCACCCAAAGCATACATGCACCAATCATAGCCAACACGGGACTATGCGGAGGATTAAATGATTTTGGAAAATCTTTTCTTGGACCAAGATAATAAGCAATGACTAAAGCAGAAACTCCTGCAGTTGTGTGAACAACCAAACCTCCAGCAAAATCTAAAACACCCATTTTAGCTAACCAACCACCGCCCCACACCCAATGCGTAGCTGGAGCATAAACAATGATAAGCCATAACACAGTGAATATAATCACTGCAGAAAACTTTATTCTCTCCACAAAAGCACCAACAACTAAGCCTGGTGTAATAATTGCGAAAGTCATTTGAAACATGACAAAAAGAGTTTCTGGAATGTCTCCGCTTAAACTTTGTAAACCAACTGTTCGTAAAAATACTTTACTTAAATCTCCAATATAAGAACCTTCACCACTAAATGCTAAAGAATATGCAATGACAAACCAAACAACGGATGCCAGTACTGCAATCACTAAACATTGAGCTAATACGGAAATAGTGTTTTTGGATCTCACTAAACCTGCATAAAACAAAGCCAAACCCGGCAATGTCATAAATAATACTAAAGCAGTCGATGTAAGTATCCAAGCTGTATTTGCAGCATTCATGGAAAGACAAACTAAACAGTTAATTTGAAAGTAGTTATGTTAAAATAGCAAACGCTTTATGCGTTCAGTGCATACATTATTGTTTTGCGGAAACTTCTTTATGTTTCAATCCTGCTTCCAGTAATGCTTTGAAGCCACCTTCCACATGCACAACATTATCAAAACCCATTTCCATTAATGTTTTCGTTGCTAAAGCACTTCTCCAATTCGATGCACAAAATAAAATTTTTGTTAATTCAGGTTTGCATTCTTCTTTATAATAAGGACTTTCTGGATCTAACCAAAATTCTAACATACCTCTTGGCATATGTTTTGCATTTTCAATTGTACCAGACTTCCATAACTCTCTGACGTCTCGAATATCAATCAAAAGTACATCTTTAGAATTTTCAACCATAGTTTTGACTTCAGCTGCAGGTATCGTTTTGATAACTTGCATAGCTTCATCTACTAATTGCTTGATTGTTTTAAGTTTCATAAAATATAATAATTCTATATATCAAATAAATAATGATTAAAGAAAATAAAAAAGCACCAGCGTTCAAGCTTCCTTCTACAGATGGAAAAGATTTTGAACTAAAAACAAAATTACCAAACCATCTTATTTTGTATTTTTATCCCAAAGATAATACCCCTGGGTGCACAACTGAATCTGTTGAATTTGCAAAAAATTATAAAACCCTACAAAAAATGAAAGTTGATGTGATTGGGGTTTCTAAAGATAGCATTGAAAGTCACAAAAAATTTATAGATAAATTTAAGTTTCCCTTTCCCTTACTAAGCGATGAAACAACTAAAGTATTAAAATTATATGATGCCTGGGGAGAAAAGAGTATGTACGGAAAAAAATTTATGGGAATTAAGCGAACTACTGTTTTTATTAACAATAAAGGAATTATTCTAAAAATATGGAATAATGTTAAAGTAAAAGATCACGTCTCAGAAGTAATGAAAACAATTAAAGAATTAATCTAAAATAAATTCTTCTTGTCTAAACCCTAAGTAATATAAAATAGTAGTTAAATCGTTAAACAAAATTTGATTGTCCACTTGTTCCTTAACAATTTCATGCGCATGATATCCAAGTCCAAGACCAACATTGGTTAACATACCTAAATCATTAGCCCCATCGCCTACTGCAACAACTTGGGATTTATCAATGTTTTTTTCCGCCGTTAATTGATTTAAATAATTTAATTTGGAATTTTTTTCACCCGTAATAGGAATGTACTCTCCTGTAAACTTATCATTTTCAAATTTAAATTCATTGCTGACAATATTGTGAAAACCTAATTTATTTCCAACAAAAGTTGATATGGGAGCAAAACCACCTGTAATTAAACTGGTGATATACCCTTTTGCATTTAAAGTTTGCACTAAAGTTTTAGATCCTGGATGAAACTTAATACCAACTAGCACTTGATCAATAAGTGATTTCGGTTTGTTTTTCAAAAAATTAACTCGTAAACTTAATGTTGTTCTAATATCTATTTTTCCTTCCATGGCCAACCTGCTCGTCTCATCTATATTTGCCGTCACACCACTAATTTTTACTAAATCATCTAATGTTTCATTTTCAATAATGGTTGCATCCATATCGGATAATAGAATTTTTTTTTCTCGATTATCAATAGACTGAAAACAACAATCTATTGTTTGCTGAAAAAAAACTTTTCTTAATTCTTTTATTTTATCTTGTTCGATTGAAGGAATAACAACATCATAGGCATTGTTAGATAATTGCTTAGTACTAATAATATTAATGTTATAATTTTCTACCAGTTGTTTAGAAATTTGTTCTATAGCAATAGACTCTGTTCCAACGATAGTTAGAACCTGATCTTTATTGATCATCAAATTGTAAATATTTTGCTTGAATGACTAAAGGAATTTTTTTGATATTTTCTACAATAGTATTATCAATTGCGCTATCCGTTGAGATTAAGGCAATAGCCTCTTGGCCAGAAGCTTTTCGACCTAGATGAAAAGTTGCAATATTAATATTATTATCAGCTAACACTTTCGATAAATCTCTAATGAAACCAGGTTTATCTTCATTACTAATATATAAATTGTGATTGGATAACTCTGCATCAATTTCAATTCCTTTCACCTCCACTACTCTTGGTTTGCCACCAAATAAAGTTCCAGAAACAGATCTTGTTTGTTTATCCGTTGTCACAATTAATTTAATTAATGTTTGGTATTCAGATTGTTTTTGATGTTTCACTTCAGATATTGCAATCGATTTACTTTTTGCAACTAATAAGGAATTGATGACATTCACATTATCCATCGTTGGTTTTAATAATGAAAAAACAATCGTTTGTAATAAGGGCTGTGTATTGATGTTAGCAGCTTGTCCTTCAAATTCCACTTGGACAGACTTCACTGCATTCTCAGTAAGTTGGCCAGCGAAACCTCCAAGCAATGAACAAAGTTTTAAATAAGGTTTTACGGAAGTGTATTCTTTTGCTGTTAGTGAAAATGTATTTACCGCATTTAAAATAGCTCCAGTTTTTAAATAATCACTAATTTGTTCAGCGATTTGTAGAGCAACTTTCTCTTGGGCCTCTGTAGTTGAAGCTCCTAAATGAGGAGTTAAAATAAGGTTTTTTGTGCCTAATAAAGAACTGCCTTTTGGGGGCTCATTGACAAACACATCTAAAGCAGCGCTAGCTACATGACCACTTTCTAAATTTTCTTTTAGTGCATCTTCATCTACTAGACCACCTCTTGCGCAATTAATAATACGAACTCCTTTTTTCATTTTAGCAAAAGAGTCTTTGCCAATGATGTTTTTTGTTTTTTCTGTTAGTGGCGTGTGCAAAGTAATAAAATCAGATCTTTTAAATAATTCATCTAACGTAACTTTTTCTACTCCCATTTCTTTAGCTTTTTCATCTTGCAAGAATGGATCAAAAGCTAATACTTTAAAATGTAGTCCCAATGCTCTTTGCGCAACAATGGAACCAATATTTCCACAACCAATCACTCCTAAATATTTTCCAGTAACTTCAATTCCTTTGATAGAAGATTTTTCCCATTTTCCTTCGTGGGTTGTTTGACTTGCGTAGGGAATTTGTCTAGCGGTAGATAAAATTAAAGTAATGGCGTGTTCAGCAGTGGTAATAGAATTTCCAAATGGAGTATTCATTACAACTTTACCATTATTCGTAGCAGCTTCTAAATCAACATTATCCACTCCAATGCCTGCTCTACCAATAACTTTTAATTTCTTACATGACTCGATTACTTTTTTGGTTGCCTTAGTAGCGGAGCGAACAACTAAACCATCGCAATCTTGTAGTGCTTCAATTAAAGCATTTTCATCTAAACCATTTTTTACAATAGCTTCAATTCCATTGTCAGAAAAAATACGAACCGCTTCTTCACTTAATTTATCTGCTATTAAAACTTTAAACATATTACGACTTTATACTTTCGTAACCCCATTCAATCCATGGTAATAACGTCTCAATATCGGAAGCCTCCACGGTAGCACCACCCCAAATTCTAAATCCAGCAGGCGCAGTTCGGTAAGCGTTAATATCATAAGCCACCCCTTCTTTTTCCAATAAACTATTCACTTCTTTTATTTTTGCTTGCTGCTCTTCTTCAGATAGTTGCAAAAACCAATCAGCTGTAATTTTAAGACAAATACTTGTTGATGAAATAGTTGCTGAATCCTCTGCTAAAAAATCAATCCAGTCTTTCGAGGAGACCCATCTTTTCACTACTTCTAAATTGTTTTGAGATTTTTGAATGGATCCTTCGTATCCACCAATAGACTTAATCCAATGCAAAGCATCGATTGCATCTTCCACACATAACATGGATGGAGTGTTAATTGTTTCTCCTTTAAAAATTCCTTCAATTACTTTTTTATTATTGGCTAATCTAAATATCTTGGGGATAGGCCAATTTGGCTGATATTCGGTTAATCTTTGAATGGCTTTAGGTGACATCGCAATCATTCCATGCGCCGCTTCTCCTCCTAGCACTTTTTGCCAAGACCAAGTTACTACATCTAATTTAGACCAGTCCATCTTCATGGCAAATACAGCAGAAGTAGCATCACAAAGCACTAATCCTTTTCTATCGTTAGCAATCCAGTCTGCATTAGGAACGCAGACCCCCGATGTGGTTCCATTCCAATTAAAAACAATATCATTATCAAAATTTAATTCTTTTAAACTTGGTAATTTTCCATACTCTACTTTATGAATTTTCAAATTATCTGGCTTCAATTGATCCTTGATATCTTTCACCCAATCATTACCAAAATTTTCCCAAGCTAAAACTTCTACTCCCGTTTTTCCAAGCAGTGACCACATGGCAGCTTCAATGGCGCCCGTATCGGAAGCGGGTAAAATTCCTACTCGATAATCCTCCGGCATTTGTAAAATTTCTTTGCTAAGATTAATTACATCCAACAATCTTTGTTTGGGCAATTTAGCTCTATGCGATCTTCCAAGTGTATCTGTTTTTAAATTTTGAATATTCCAACCCGGTCTCTTTGCGCAAGGGCCAGAAGAAAAATTTGGATTATTTGGTTTTGTAACTGGTTTCTCAATCATGAAATAAAAAAAATATCGGCACAATCATTATTGAGAGTGCCGATATTTGTAAACTTAAATAAACTTAAGCTGCAACCTTTAACGGTATTCCGTGCTTTAAAGAAATCCCAGATAAAAAGTTCCACATAAATTTTGCAGTTGTTACTGCTGCGGTCTCAGCTTTTTTTTGATCTGCTTCAGGCAAATCATTTAATAATTTTTCACATTCTTGTCGGTGCACTACGTCTGCACCTTTGTGAACTTCAAAAAACATTAAACCTTCTTTGCTATCAACACCATAATGTTTTTTTAAACCTTGAATTTTAGTTTCTGCAATTTCAGGAACTTGTCTTTCGTAAGTAAAGAAAGATCCTAATCCTTCTGCATAACTAGATCTTGCTTGCTTGAAGAAATTTTCAATCATTTCTGAAGTAAATTTATCCTGAGGTTTTGTTTCAATAGCTTCAGAGTCTGCTCCAAGAGCTAAAGCAAAATTTTTCCATAATTTTGGATGATCATTTTGATGATCTTCTTCCTCATTTAAGTTTTCTAATAATACTTTTCTTTGCTCAATATCCTCACACATAGAATGTGTTGCACTGATGTAACGAGGAAAAGCTTTTACGTGCTGATAGTACTGCTCAGCATAATCTTTGATAATTTCTCTTGTTAATTTACCTTCGTTCCAGGCTTGGTAAAATGGATGTTTTAGTAAATGATATTCGTCTAATTTTTCGTTTAGTTTTTGTGAAAACATTATTTCTCCTTGTTAATGCAATTAAGAAATTTATAGAATTTTAGTTAAGATAATCAACCGTTTTTAATGTGGATTAAAAAACCTAATAAATACGCGCAAAAAAAAACAGCCTTAAATTTAATTTAAGGCTGTTTTTTTAAAGAAAAATTTTTCGCTTATTTATTGAACATTTCTTTCAATGCTTTAGCTGGTAAAAACTTAACTTTTTGAGAAGCTGAGATTTGGATTGTTTCACCTGTTCTTGGGTTTCTTCCTTGTCTAGCTTTTCTTTTTGCTACTTTATAAGTACCAAAACCAGCAATTTTAACATTGTCGTCCGTCTTTAATGCATCAAGAATAATATTTGTTATCCCGTCAAACGTTCTTTCTGCATCAGCTTTGCTAAGATTCATCGTAGATGAGATTTTAGCAACTAGTTGTTTTTTGTTCATTTTTTAGCCCTTTCGAATCGTTATAATTTCAATATCGACAAAAAATGAGGAAAATCAATCAAAATTTGGTATAATTGCAAAACAAAACCACTACCTATAGACAAAAAATCACTACTATTAATTAAGTTATTGTTTTTTAATATTTTTTTAGAAAAGACCAAGACCTTTAAGATCATTAAAAGTCGCAAAAAACATTAGGGTAAAAAGAATAAAGAAACCAAAACGATAGAAGTATTCTTGAATTTGCTCATTTAAAGGCTTTCCACGGATAAACTCTATCAAATAAAAAAACAAATGACCGCCATCTAATAATGGAATTGGGAACAAATTAATCAATCCTAAACTGATAGAAATATAAGCCATAATGGAAAGAAAGGGCACAAAACCATAATCCGCAACCTGGCCTGTAATTTGAGCAATTTTAATGGGACCGCCTAATTGATCTGGACTTGCACTACCTACTATTACATTTCCAAGATAACCAAGTGTCAATGAAATCGTATTATAAGTTTCCATGAGCGCATAATAAATTGCCTTTGCTGGACCTAATCGCTTACGATCTACTTTGTTTTGATATGGAACAATTTTAATTCCAATCATTTTTCGCTGCATATTATTTCCTAGCGCATCCTTGGCATCCTTAAGAACAGGTTGAATAACAAAATCTAACAATTGACTGTTTCTAGTAATGGTAATTTTAATATCACCGCTAGAAGCTGCAATTAATGTTGAAACTTCATTAATACTTTCAATTTGTTTGTCATTAATAAAAGATATTTTGTCTCCAGATTGTAAGCCAGCATTAGCAGCTGGACTTTCTTTTTGCACTTCCTGTATCATTGGCAATGAATAATCTTTGCCATTAATCATAAATATCAGCGCAAAGATAAATATAGCTAGAATAAAATTAGCAATCGGACCTGCTGCAACAATAATAGCTCTTTGGTACAATGGTTTGGTGGTAAGTAATTTGTCATGATCTTTAGATTGGAAATTTTTTAAATGCGTTGGTTTGCTCGCAGAGTTACTATCACCAAAAAATTTCACGTATCCACCAAGAGGAATTAAACATACTTTCCATCTGGTGCCATCTTTATCATTCCAGCCAAACAATTCTTTACCAAAACCAATAGAAAAGTCAGTTACTGTAACTTTATATTTTTTTGCATAATAATAGTGTCCATATTCATGAATAAAAACTACTACTGAAATAAGTAGAATAAAGAAAAAAGCACTTTGTAAAAAATACATTTATTAAACTGTCTTAATTGTTAAAATTAAATATAACCCAAAACAAGATATTATAAAACCAGATCCTATATTAATTCTATGGATATAAGTATCGCTAATATATTTCTTAAACCTTAAAGCTAAATTCACTAATATAAACCACCATAATAAAGAACCACAAAATATCCCTGAAACAATTACCGTTGATTTAATAAAATTAATTTCATCAAATAATGAGTGAATATTGGATAAAGCAGCTATGAATGCAATTAACGTCATTGGATTACTTAAAGTAACAATAAAAGTTGTAACAAAATCCTTGATATTAGTTTCATGATCAACTGGAATGTTTTCTTCTGATGAAAACTTTTTTTTGCTCATCATTTTCACTCCAATAAAAATAATACAAAGGCCGCCTGCAAGATGAAGCACAGGTTGATTTTCTAATAACTGACCTGATACTGCTGTAAGTCCATAAATTGCTATGAAACCATAAAACATATCTGCCGCTGCAGCGCCAAGACCAGAGTAATACCCTGATTTTTCTCCAAATTGTAAAGACCTATTGATACAAATCATAGCGACAGCGCCCACCGGCAAAGCAACAAAAAATCCAACTAACACGCCAGAAATGAATGAAAACAAATCAATAACTCCTTATCAAAAAGATAATAATTCTATTTTAGTTGAAATCAAATATTTATAGATAAAAAAAGTAGTAAAAAACTAAATCGCAGTTGGACCTGTTTCGCCAGTTCGAATTCTTATTACTTTTGTAAGATCAGTAACAAAAATTTTTCCATCACCAATTTCATTGGTTCTAGCTGCTTGTGTAATTACATTAATAGCCTCATCCAGCTGCTCATCTGTAACTGCTATTTCTAATTTAGATTTAGGCAAAAAAGAAACTTCAATTTCAGTTCCACGATACACTTCCTTATGTCCTTTTTGGCGACCAAATCCCTTAACCTCTGATAAGGTAATTCCTGTTACATTAATTTTGGATAAAGCATTTTTTACATCATCTACTTTATTTGCTTTAATGATCGCTGTAATTAATTTCATAAGAATTATTTAATATATTTTATTAATAGTGTCTACCAGCAAACTGAATTAAAAAGTCCACTCATTGACTTTGTTAAAGATGAAATCTCGAAAAGCTTGAACTCTTGCAACATTTTTTAACGACTGCGGGTATACAAAGTGCGCTTCGTATTTCGGTCCATTTAAATCACTTAGCACTTTGACCAAACCAGGTCTTCCGTACACCATATAATCCGGCAAGGCCGCAAGTCCAACTCCACTATCTACTGCCAAGAGTAAGGAATAAATATTATTCACTTTCATCACTGATTTTCTTTTTGTTTTTTCTTTCGTACCTACTTTTAAAATCCATTCTTTTTGCGACAATGGAGAAGGCGTTCCTCTGCCATACGTAATTAATTTATGTTTATCTAAATCCTTAACTGATCTTGGTACTCCATATTTTTCTAAATATTTTGAAGAACCATAGATATGATAATTAATATCGATTATTTTTTTTTGGATATAATTAAGTTGTTTGGGTTGTCTCATCCATATAGCAACATCCGCTTCTCTCGTGCTTAAATCTAATTCCTGGTCTGTCACTATTAACTCGACTTCAATATCTGGATTTTTTTCCATGAATTCTTGAATACGTGGAGTTAACCAAATTCCACCAAAACCAACCACCGTAGTAACAACAATTTTTCCTGACGGCTTATCTTTTTTATCTATTAGGCTAGATTCAACATCTTTAATTTTTGAGATAACTTCGTTTGCCGTTTTAAACAATGTTTCTCCATTGTCTGTTAATGAAAGTCCTCTCGCATGTCTTTCAAATAAAGTTGTTTTTAATTCATGCTCAAGAGACTGAATTTGCCTGCTAATTGCTGATTGACTTAGATTAAGAATGTCGGCAGCTTTGGTAAAACTACCTGCTTGAGTTACTGCATGAAAAATCTTTAATTTATCCCAATCCATTACTGATTTACATCCACTACAACTCTGCCTGATACTTCCCCTTTTAAAATCTTAGAAGAAGAATCAATTAAATCTTGCAAAGACCAAACTTGCACTACTTCATTTAAAACAGAAAAATCAATTAAGTTTGCAGCTTGGGACCAAACAAATTGTCTTCTTTTAGCACTTGCCATTACAGAATCGATACCCCAAAGTTTCACTCCGCGAATAATAAAAGGCATCACCGTTGTATCTAATTTAAAATTGCTCGCTAATCCGCACGCAGCAACGATTCCGTTTGGTTTTGTTTGTGATAAAGCCTTGGCTAAAATCTGTCCGCCAGTAGTGTCCACTACGCCATCCCACAATGCAGCTTCCAGTGGTTTTGCTGGCTGATCCAATTCGCTTCGATCTATGATTTTAGAAGCTCCTAATTTTTGTAAAAATTCTTCCTTATCTTTTTTTCCCGTAACTCCAGTAACATTATAACCAAGCTTAGATAATGCCATAACAGCAACACTTCCCACTCCCCCCGTTGCTCCTGTGACTAAAACATCTTGGATAGGCTCGCCTAATAAAATTGTTTCCCTTGCTTGAATAGCAAAAGTACAAAGTAAAGCTGTAAATCCAGCAGTACCGAGTGCCATTGCATCTTTATTACTTAGTCCTTCTGGTGTTTTAACTAAAAACTTACCTTTCACCTTTGCATACTGAGCGTATCCACCATAATAAATTTCACCTACTCTCCAGCCAGTTAAAATAACTTTATCTCCTTTTGTAAAATTAGGATCCTCGCTTGCTTCAACTACGCCTGCAAAATCAATTCCTGGTATGTGAGGATAATCCTTAACTAATTTTCCTCCATTTTTTAAAATCATTCCATCTTTGTAATTTAATGATGAGTATTCAACTTTAACTGTGACATCTCCATCTTTTAAAAAGGAAATATCAACTTCTTGTAATTCTCTTGTGAAATTTTCTTCTACTTGATTAACAACAATAGCTTTAAATTTATCCATCTACTTTTTCCATTAATTTTTGATTTTCTTTTTCATTAAACACATAAAGTCTTTCCGTATCTAGATCTGCATCATCTTTTAATACAAAGCAAATATTACTATATCCGCAAATAACATAACCAACTTCTGGTTTGATTGTATAATAAACTTTTGGATGATCTAATTCAGTAACAATATGTGTAGTATCAACGTAAATCTTTTTAAGATGATCGAATTTACTCGGAACTTGGACCATATTAATTATTAATCTTTAATATAATTTAAAAAGCGTGTTTGTAAATTTTGGCTATCTCTAAATACTCCAGTAAAATAATTTGTAACGGTAGTAGCCTTTTCTTTCATCACTCCTCTAGTTGTCATGCATTGATGCTCTGCATCTATGCTTACTGCTGACCCGTGGGACTTTAAACCTTTATAAATAGAGTTTGCAATTTGCATAGTTAACCGCTCTTGCGTTTGTAATCTTCTTGCATAAGCATCTACCACTCTAGCTAATTTACTTAAACCAACTACTTTTTCTGAAGGCACATAAGCTACATGCGCTACTCCAATAATAGGTGCCATATGGTGTTCGCAATGACTATGAATAGTAATATTTTTCTGAATGACCATGTCATCATAGCCTTCTACATCTCCAAACGTTTTTTCTAAAAACTCATTTGGCTCAATTAAATAACCAGAAAAATACTCTTGGAATGCCTTCACAACTCTTTTTGGGGTTTCTATTAATCCTTCTCTGTCAGGATTTTCTCCAACAAATTTTAAGATAGTGCGTATAGCTTTTTCAGCTTCTTCTCTAGAAACTTTTTCTAAAATTTTTTGTTTTATATCAGTAACGTTTTTCATTATTTTGCAAAAGCAACTTATAATATATACGTATGGTTGAAAACAATTAAATAGTCCAAAAATGTTTAAAGAACGAAAATCTGTTGAAGAAGTTGAAGAAGGAAAATATCTTTCTCCAAAATTTGATGAAAAAGGTCTCATACCGGTCATCACTACTGATTATCAAACAAAAGAAATTCTAATGCACGGCTACATGAATGCTGAGGCTCTAAAAAAAACAATTACTACCAAAGAAGCTCACTACTGGAGCAGATCAAGACAAGCTATTTGGCACAAAGGAAAAACAAGTGGATTTGTTCAAAAAGTAAAATCTATTCGAATTGATGATGATCAAGATGCAGTTTGGATTGCTGTCGATATTGGAGACGGTGCAAGCTGTCACGTTGGTTACAATTCCTGTTTTTACAGATCCATACCCCTAGATAGCAAACAAGAACCGATAGAAATGAAATTTGAAGAAACAGAAAAAAAATTTGATCCAGAAATAGTTTACAAAGGTCAACCTAATCCCACAAAACTATGAGTATAAAAGTTATTTATCCTTTTGGTCCAACTATGGCCAAAATAAAATTAACTAATACCATCATCAAAAAAATTAATAGTGAGGTTGATAAAATTGTTTCTAATCAATTGTTATCCAAAAAATATAATTACGCAAAAAAACTAGCTGGTGAAGTTGAACAAGAAATTGAATTGCCTACATCTTTCACAAATAAATATTTAAAATCTACTTTACAAAGTTCCATCAAAGCATTTGTAAAAAAAAGTACTGGTAAAGTACCTAAACAAATAAGATTAAAAAATTTTTGGGTCGTTAGACAATTTGCACATGACTATAATCCTGTTCATTTTCATGATGGTGATATATCGGGTGTTGGTTACCTTAAGCTACCGAAGAACTTTAGTAGCGGTAGAAAAAAATACAAAACCAATGGATCTATAGATTTTATTCATGGTTCAAGAATGTTTTTAAATAAAAGTATTTTTAATCATATTCCTAAAGTTGGCGACTTGCTTTTATTTCCTAATTATCTAATGCACACAGCTTATCCCTTTAATGTTAAAGGGGAACGTAGATCATTTTCTTTTAATGCAGAAATAGACAAGTCTATCTCAAACGTTTTTCATGATTGATAAAGTGAAGCAAAAAAATGTTTTGGGTGAAACATTAGAAGTTTGTTCATTAGATCCTGTAACTGGCTGGTATCGAGATGGATGCTGCAATACAGATGAAAACGATCATGGAACGCATACCGTTTGTGCAAAAGTAAACGAGGATTTTCTTCAGTGGTGCAAAGATAATGGCAATGATCTTGTTACACCAAGACCTGAATATAATTTCGAAGGTCTTAAAAGTGGCGATAGCTGGTGTGTTTGCGCAACATGGTATCGAAGAGCGGTAAAAGCCGGTCATCCTTGTAAAGTATATTTGCGAAGCACAAATATTAAAACCTTAGAAATTGTAGATATAGAAACGTTAAAAAAAAACGCCATTGATTTGTCCTAATGGCTGTTGAAAAAATCATTTTTGACTTAGGAAGAGTTTTGGTGAAATTTAATGTACGTAATCTATTTAGAAAAATCATCACTACCGAAGAAGAAATAGATTATTTTTTGCAAAATATCTGCACTTGGGAATGGCATATCCAGCAAGATTTAGTTCAGGATACCTCGCAAGTATCCGCTCCCCTGGTTCAACAATTTCCTAAATATCAAGAAGCAATAGAAGCGTTTTATGGAAGATTTTTAGAGATGATTGAAGGGACTTATGAAAAAAATGTTAAGCTTGCAATGGATCTCAAACAAAAAGGTTATCCCATTTATGTACTAAGTAATTTCCCTGGTGATCAATATGATAAATATGAAAAACATAATTCTTTTTTACAAATATTTGATGATAAAATAATCTCAGGTCACGTTGGTCTGGCAAAACCTGATACTAAAATTTACCAGCTTGCCATTGATAAATTTCATTTAACACCAGAAAGAAGCTTGTTCATTGATGATAAAATAGAAAATATTGAAGGAGCTAAACAACTTGGCATTCAAACCATTCATTTACAAAATCCTGATGAATTACCAGAATTAATTAAACCATTTATTGCTTAAAATCTTTTAACGTATCAAAATCTTTTATAAGATTAAATTTTTTAATATTTATTTTTTTTATTTTTTCTTCTTGTAACATTAATTTAGCGCCCCTATCTCCTTGTAACGTCATTAATTTTTTCTTAAAAGAATAGGGAAACAAAACAGGGTTCACTTGTTTTTTTTGAAAGTAAGTAACAATTGGAATATTGCTATTGTTTTTACTAACCTTAATCATTGTATTAAAATATTTAGACTCAAGATTAGGCATGTCCGCCAAAGTAATAAAAAAAGATTTTGTTTTTCTAGGTAAATGTTTCATCCCAATTTTAATCGATGATGCCATCCCAGAACGGTACGATTGATTATAATAAATTTTTATTTTCTTATGTTGTGCAATGTGTTTTTTAACTTCATGTTGTGATTTTCCTACAATAACAATAATTCTATCAACATTACTATTAAGAAGATTGTTAATGGAATGAGCAACTATCGACTTTTTTTTGTATGGCAAAAGTAGTTTATGTTTTTTTCCAGTTCGAGAAGATGTCCCAGCGGCCAACAGTATAGCTGCTATCATTTTCTTTTATATACTTCCGAAACTAATTGAGAGACTACGGAAAGAGCTATCTCGGGAGCAGATCTACCGCCTAATTTAATTCCAATCGGACCATGGATTTGACTAGTAATTTCCCTTGAAAAACCAGCTTTTTCTAATCTTTCACATCTATTCTCATGAGTTTTTTTACTGCCCAAGGCTCCAATATAAAAACATTTTACTTTTAATGCATACTGAATTGCAGGATCATCAATTTTAGGATCGTGTGTTAATGCAATGAGCGCTGTATTGTGATCAATATTTACTTTGGTCAAAGCCTCGTTCGGCCATTCATTTATAATTTTAATATCAGGAAATCTTTTAGCAGAAGCAAAGTAACCTCTTGGATCAATAATAGTAATTTCAAAATTTAAGTGTTTTGCATATTCGCAAAAATACTGAGCAATATGTACTGCTCCTACTATTACAACTTGAATAGGTCTATGATAATTTTCAATAAATAATTCTGTTCCTTCAAGCATTCCATTGGTTCTAGCTTGAAATGCGTGTTCAATTTTTTTTTGCTCTAATTGAATTTTATCGGAAAGCACTGTGCCAGGCTGATAGATATAATTAAGTGACGTTTGCAAATCTGTAACAATTGCAAATTCTTTTTTTTCTTTTTTTAATAATAATACTTGTTGTAAAATTTCTTTTTGCATTATTGAATTGTTTCTAAATAGACAGCAATTTCACCACCACAAGCTAATCCGACTTCCCAGGCACTTTCATTCGAAACTTTGAATTCAATTTTTTTACACTTCGTTTTATTTTGAATTAAATCTAAACATTCTCTCACTACTGCAGATTCTACACAACCTCCTGATACCGAACCTGAAAAATCTCCATGTTCGTTTACAATCATACGGCTGCCAGTAGGTCTTGGTGAAGATCCCCAGGTTTGGACAACGGTTGCTAAAACAACAGACTGGCCCAACTTGAGCCACGTATCAGCTTCTTCTAAAATTTTTTCATCAAAGGAATTTTGCATCGCCTTTGAATATAAAAGGAAAGAGGTTTACTTACAATGCTCTACAGCTTTTTTCGCTGAAGATAATATCAAACTTGCTCTATATTCTGCTGAGGCATGAATGTCTGAGTTTAATTCAGAAGTATCAATGGAAATTCCATTCAACGCACTTGCAGAAAAATTATCATTTAAAGCTTTTTCCATATTTTTTTCTCTGTATACGACAGATTGCGCTCCAGTAATTGCAACATGTACACCTGACTTATGTTTAGCAACATACACTCCTACCATTGCGTAACGTGATGCAGGGTTAGGAAATTTAAAGTAGTGAGATTTTTCAGGTATCTGAAACTCTACTGCAGTAATTAATTCCCCTTTTTTCAAAGCTGTTTCAAACATTCCCTTGAAGAATTTTTCTGCTTCAATTTTACGATCTGAAGTATGAATGATGGCATTTAAAGCAAGACAAGCAGATGGATAACATGCTGTAGGATCGTTATTTGCGATCGAACCTCCCAAAGTGCCTCTATTTCTAACTTGAGCATCGCCAATTCTAGATGCTAATGAGCTCAACGATGGAATTGCTTTTTGCACTTCTTTTGAGTTTGCAACATCTGCATGTTTGGTTGCAGCGCCAATAACTACAGATTTGCTTGTTACTTTAATTCCATGAAGATCTTTGATTTTTTTTACATCAATTACATCTTTGTAATTTGCCAATCTCATTTTCATCGAAGGGATCATAGTCATTCCTCCTGACAAATAAGCAGAATTGCTGGAAGCTAACTTAGTAGCCTCTTTCACACTAGATGCTGAATGATAATTAAAAGCTTTCATAAATTACGCTACTTTCTTCTCAGAGTTAGTTTTGTTTTTTAACGCCGACCACACTTTTTCCGAAGTTGCAGGCATAGAAACATCTGTTCCAATCGCATCGATTACTGCATTCATTACACACGGTGGTGATGCAATCGCTCCTGCTTCTCCACAACCTTTCACTCCTAATGGATTAGAAGTTGCTGGTGTACAAGTATATTCAATTCTAAATTCTGGGAAATTGTCAGCTCTTGGCATCGTATAATCCATGTAAGATGCTGTCACCAATTGTCCAGTTTCATCATAGTGAGCATTTTCATAAAGCGCCTGACCAATTCCTTGCGCCAAACCTCCATGCACTTGCCCTTCAACAATCATTGGATTAATTAAATTTCCAAAATCATCCACACAAGAATAAGTTACCACTTTGGTTTCTCCTGTATCTGGATCTACTTCTACTTCACAAATATGTGAACCAGCTGGGAAAGAAAAATTGATTGGATCATAAAACGCGGTTTCTTTTAATCCAGGCTCCACTCCTTCTGGAAGAGGAGATTTAATTTCTCCATACGTTCCTGGCAAGTAACAAGCAAAAGCAATTTCTCCAATTGTTTTTTTCTTATTAGAATTTGGAACAATGAATTCTCCATCTTTAAATTCAATCTCATCAGGATTAGCTTCCAACATATGCGCTGCAACTTTTTTACCTTTTTCGATAATTTTGTCACAAGCTTTGGTAATTGCGCTTCCACCAACTGCTAAAGATCTTGATCCATAAGTTCCCATACCAAAAGGACCTTTGTCTGTATCCCCATGTACAAGATCAATATTCTCCATAGGTACACCTAATTTGTCTGACACAATTTGCGCAAAGGTAGTTGCGTGTCCTTGTCCATGACTATGCGCTCCTGTAAATACTGAAATATTTCCTGTAGCATTAAATCGAACTTCCGCAGATTCCCAAAGTCCAACTCCTGCGCCAATTGACATCACAACAGAAGAAGGCGCTATACCACAAGCTTCTATGTAAGTGGAAAAACCAATACCTCGTAATTTACCTTTAGCTGCAGACTCTGCTTTTCTTTTTGCAAATCCTTTATAGTCAGCAAGCTCAAGGGCTTTATTAAAGTGTGCATTGTAATCGCCTGAATCAATATTGTGTACCAAACACTGCTGATGAGGAAACTTTGTAATAAAGTTTTTCTTTCTAAATTCAGCTCGGTCCATTCCTAATTCTCTAGCAGCTTGATCCATAATTCTTTCAATTAGATAAGTCGCTTCTGGTCTGCCAGCTCCTCGATATGCATCCACTGGAGCTGTATTCGTGAAAACAGCTTTAACGTTGCAGTAAGCAGTTGGAATATCATACAGTCCCAAAATTAAAGGTGCATATAAATACGTTGGTGTAACTGTTGCAAATAAAGAGCCATATCCACCTAAATTTGCAATAGTATCAACATGTAATCCCGTAACTTTCCCATCTTTTTGAACCGCTAATTTGGCATGCGTAACATGATCTCTTCCGTGGCAATCTGATAAGAAAGAATCTGTTCTTTCACAAACCCATTTTACAGGTCTGCCAATTTTTTTTGCAGCCCACGCTACTACTACATCTTCAGCGTACGGATAAATTTTTGATCCAAATCCACCACCTACATCAGGAGCAACCACTCTAAATTTATGCTCTGGATGCACTCCATTAAAAGCGGAAATAACTAATCTGGTTAAATGAGGATTTTGACTTGTTGTATATAAAGTTAATTGATCCGATGAAGAATTGTAATCTCCAATCGAAGCTCTTGGTTCCATTGCATTAGGAACTAAACGATTGTTCGTAAGTTTAATTTCTACTATTTGATCTGCTTTAGAAAAAGCTTCATCAGTTTTGGCTTTATCTCCAAGCTCCCAATCAAAACATAGATTTTTATCTATTCCATCGTAAATATTTTCAGAATTCATAGCATCTGCAGTATTCACAACAGCTTTTAAAACCTTGTAATCAACGGTAACAAGTTCAGCAGCATTTTTTGCTTCTTCTAAACTTTCAGCAATAACTACTGCAACATGGTCTCCTACATAGTTAACCTGTTCATGAGCTAACGGAGGATGCGCTGGTAACTTCATATCCGTTCCATCTTTGCTTACAATTTTCCATCCAGCAATTAATCCGCCAATTTTATCTTTAACAATATCTTCTCCTGTTAAAATACTTACGACACCTGGAGCTTTAAGTGCTTTGGCAATATCTACTTTTTTAATTTTTGCTCTTGCATGAGGAGACCTGATAAAAAATGCATAACTTTGACCATGCAAAGTAATGTCTGCTGTGTATCTTCCTTTTCCCGTTATAAATTTTTTATCTTCTGTTCTTTCTACTTTGGATCCTATCATGCTGCTTGCCATTATTTCCTCCTTATGAATTTTTTGCAGCTTCTTTAACAGCTGCGACTATGTTTTGATAACCTGTGCAACGACAAATGTTGCCTTCTAACCATTCTCTAATTTCTTCATCACTTGGATTTTTTTTGTTTTGTAATAAATCGACAGAACTCATAATCATTCCTGGGGTACAATAACCACATTGTAAGCCATGATGTTTTTTAAACGCAGCTTGCATTGGGTGCAGCTCTCCATTTTGTGAGAGGCCTTCAATTGTTGTAACTTTTGAACCATCGATATCTGCAACTAATAATGTACAACTTTTTACAGACTTGCCATCTACATGAACTACGCAAGCTCCACATTGGCTAGTATCACATCCAATGTGTGTACCAGTTAAATTCAATTGATCTCTTACAAATGTTGAAAGTAGTGTGTGATCTTGGATTTGCTTTGTAACTTTTTTACCGTTTACTTCTAACGTAACTTCTTTCATTTTCCCCCCTGAAAGTTTATCGAAGATAAAGGTAACCGAAATGCAAACAAACTTCAATCAACTTGAAGTTGTGACTTATTTTAGAAAATATATAGCTAAAGCCGTTAAAACGACAATTGCTCCCGCTATATGAATATATAAAAGTTTATTACTAGAAACTTTTTTCTCACTCGTGACGTTAGACATATTCTCTATTTTTTTATCTTCTGGAGTAACCAATTCTGAGAATTTTCCAAAAAAAATATCGGCCATTTTTTTTGCTGTCATATCAATTAGTCTTGAACCCACTTGAGCAATTTTTCCTCCCACATTTGCTTCTACTGTATAAGACAATGTCGTAACGCCATTATTTTCTACTAGTTCGACATACGCCTCGCCAGAAGCAAAACCAACGGGAGAATTTCCTTGTCCAACAATTTTATAATTATCAGGTGGATTTAAATCTTTTAATTCCACCTCGCCTGTAAAGCTTGCATTAAAAGGACCAATTTTATTGGTGGCAGTAGCTGTAAAACTTGTTTCTGAGTTTTTAGCAAATTCATCACAACCGGGTATTGATTGCTTTAATATTTCAGGATTATTGAGTGCATCCCAAACCGTTTTTTTATCAACTGGAATATCGTAAGACCCTGTAAGTTTCATATTTTATGTGTATAATAAATTTTTATGGATGATACTACAAAAAAAGAAATTCAATCAGCTGCTTTTGAAAGACTAATAAATCATTTACGAGAAAAAAAAGAAGTTCAAAATATAGATCTTATGAATCTTGCTGGATTTTGTAGAAACTGCTTGTCCAAGTGGTACAGAGAAGAAGCTGATAAAATAGGAATAGAAATTTCAGATCCTGAGGCTAGGCAACATGTTTATGGAATGAGTTATGAAGAATGGAAAGAAAAATATCAAAAATAATATTTAATGTCCGTGATGTTCTTCTTTTAAATCTTTTTTAATATCCTCGTGATCACCTACCACAATGTGATGTTTGCTTTTGGTAACATACTTTTCTAATAAAGGGATTAACGTTAAAGGAATTAAGCCACCTAAAACAATTCCAAGAGCTGCAGATTTCAAACTAGGATCTAAAGATGCTGCGATAAAATCAGCAATAACATGTGCAATCACAACTCCAAATATTCCAGCTATATAACCATTGGATGCTACTTTAATTAATCGGTTAATACTCCATCCAGAATAAAAGCCGACAACAGGAATAATAGTATGAACTAATCCAAAAACAAATCCTCTCAACACATCAATTTCTTGAATGAAATGCAAAAATCCAGGAAGGTTATGTGTATGATCCATTATGCACAACCTCGGCAAATAGTTGATACTTCAACCTCATAACTAGAAAATGAATATTTCTTAATTGATGTTTTTTTTAATAAGTTACTAAACAAATCAGACTTTAATTCCTCTGTATCACCACATTTTTTACATATAGCAATTGCTGGATTATGTTCCTTGTTGTGAGAGTGATTGCATAACAAGTAGGTTTTTTTTTGATTTGATTTATGAATAACTCCTTGCTCTATCAAATCATTCAAAGCTCGATAAACGGTCATAGGCTGAACTTTTTTTATTTTCTGAAACTTTTCTAAGATAGCGTAAGCTGTAAGTTTTTTTGAAGACTTTTT
>VTPD01000013.1 GCA_008638015.1 Pelagibacteraceae bacterium
CAGGTTTGGTTACGCCAATTAAAACTGCATATTGGAATCATACTCCATTACTTTTGGTTACACCCCAAGCTGCAAACAAAACTATGGGCCAAGGTGGATTCCAAGAAGTTGAACAAATGAATTTATTTAAAGACATGGTTTGCTATCAAGAAGAAGTAAGAGATCCTTCAAGAATGGCAGAAGTGTTAAATCGTGTAATTGAAAAAGCAATTAGAGGATCTGCTCCTGCTCAGATCAATGTACCACGTGATTATTGGACTCAAGTCATCGATATTGAATTACCACCGATTGTTAGACTTGAAAGACAAGCTGGTGGAGCTGAAGCAATTAATAAAGCTGCTAAATTATTATCTGATGCAAAATTTCCAGTTATTTTATCTGGAGCAGGAGTGGTGATTGGAGGAGCAATAGAAGATTGTAAAAAACTAGCGGAAAAATTAGATGCGCCTGTTTGTAATGGCTATCAACATAATGATAGTTTTCCTGGTAGCCATCCATTAGCCGTTGGCCCCTTGGGATATAATGGTTCAAAGGCAGCAATGGAATTAATTTCCAAAGCAGATGTTGTGTTGGCATTAGGAACAAGATTAAATCCATTTTCAACTTTGCCTGGATATGGAATTGATTATTGGCCAAAGAATGCAAGCATCATTCAAGTAGATATGAACCCCGATAGAATTGGTTTAACAAAAAAAGTTACCGTAGGAATATGTGGAGATGCAAAATTAGTAACACAACAATTGTTATCTAAACTATCACCGAATGCAGGTGATACAGATCGAGAAAGTAGAAAAAATTTAATTCACCAAACTAAATCTGCATGGTTGCAAAAATTATCAAGCCTAGATCATGAAGATGATGATGAAGGAACAGTCTGGAATAAAGAAGCAAGAGAAAGAGATAAAGATAGAATGTCACCAAGACAAGCTTGGAGAGCGATTCAAGCTGGAATGCCTGAAAATGTTATAATTTCAAGCGATATTGGTAACAACTGCGCGATAGGAAATGCATATCCTACCTTTGAAAAAGGAAGAAAATATTTAGCACCAGGATTATTTGGTCCATGTGGCTATGGTTTTCCATCTATTCTAGGTGCAAAAATTGGATGTCCTGATGTTCCAGTAATTGGATTTGCTGGTGATGGAGCATTTGGAATTAGCATGAATGAAATGAGTTCGTGCGCTAGAAAAGAGTGGCCGAGAATTACCATGGTTATTTTTCGAAATTATCAATGGGGTGCTGAAAAAAGAAACTCCATTTTATGGTTTGATGATAATTTTGTTGGTACTGAATTAGATCCTGAATTAAGTTATGCCAAAGTCGCAGATGCTTGCGGACTAAAAGGTGTAACTGTTAGAACTATGGAAGAAACTACAGAAGCAATTAAACAGTCTTGCGAAGATCAGAAAAAAGGCATTACTACATTCATCGAAGTAATTCTGAATCAAGAATTAGGTGAACCTTTTAGAAGAGATGCAATGAAAAAACCAGTTTCTGTTGCCGGAATTAAAAAAGAGGACTTCAAGCCTCAAAAATCTTTAGCTTAAAATTTATTTTTTAATCTAATTTAAAAAGGTAAGCACTTAAATATTTTAAGATGACTATGGAACAAGCAATCATTCTTTTACAGATTATATTAATTGATCTAGTCCTTGCTGCTGACAATGCAATTATTATTGGAATGTTGGCTTCTAAATTTCCCAAAGAAATTAAAAATAAAATTTTATTTTGGGGAGTTAGCGCAGCTGTTATTGCCAGAATATTTTTTACTTTAATCGTTGCCTACTTATTAAATATTCAAGGTTTAAAACTTGTTGGTGGACTTATCTTGCTTTGGGTGACTTACAGACTTTATATGGATGTAATTAAAGAACAGGGAAGTGACAACAAGGAAATAAAAGTTAAAAATACTTCTTTATTCAATGCGATTGTTACCATTGCTGTTGCAGACATTAGTTTAAGCCTAGATAATGTTTTGGGTGTAGCAGGAGCTGCCAAAGATCATTATGTTCTGCTTATATTTGGTCTAGTTTTATCCATCATAATGATGGCTACGATGGCAAATTATATTGCAAAATGGGTTAAAACATACAAATGGATTGGCTGGCTGGGATTGTTTGCAATATTAATTGTCGCGGTCGATCTTATTTACACAGATGTTAAGTTTTTTATAAATCAATAAAAAAAACGCTACTAATAAGGCCTTGAAATTGTCTAGATTAATGTTCATATTAATGAGTAATTGTTAAATACAATTAACTTATAGGAGAAATATGAATTTAAACGATCGAATTAACGCAATTAGGTCTTCCACAACAAGGTCTGCAGAAGCAGTCAATGAGGGCTTAAGAACTTATATGCTGTCCGTATATAATTTTATGGGTTCCGGTGTTCTTTTGACTGGAATTGTTGCTTTAATAATTTTCAAATTTGCTGTGATTACAGACCCTTCAGGAAACATTACAGGTTTAACTGGATTGGGTAATGCAATGTACAACTCATCTTTGATGTGGGTGGTAGCTTTAGCTCCCTTGGGTATTGTGATGTACATGAGCTTTGGGATTAACAGCATGAGTACTGCAAGGGCTCAAACTGTATTTTGGATTTTTGCTGGATTAATGGGAGCCTCTTTGTCTTCTATATTTGTTGTTTATACTGGAACAAGTATTGCCAGAGTTTTCTTTATAACCGCAGGTACTTTTGGAGCAATGAGTTTGTATGGTTACACAACAAAAAAAGATCTAACAGCTTTTGGATCTTTTTTAATGATGGGACTAATAGGTATCATCATTGCATCTATTGTTAATATTTTCTTGAAATCCAATGCTATGCATTTTGTAATTTCCATTTTGGGTGTTCTTATTTTTGTAGGCTTGACTGCTTATGATACTCAAAAAATTAAAAATATGTATTTAGAGAGCGATGGAAATGAAGTAATGAGCAAAAAAGCTATCATGGGCGCATTAACATTGTACCTAGACTTCATTAATTTGTTCATCATGTTATTGAGATTATTTGGACAAAGAAGATAATTACATTTTAAAATTTATATAATAATTAAGGCTTTCAATTAGGTGTTGAGAGCCTTTTTTATTTATTCCCTGAACATTTTTTAGAGCAATATTTTACCTCTTCCCAGCACCTTTGCCATTTTTTTCGCCAGACAAAGGGTAGGCCACAAGTTTTGCAAATTTTAGAGGGTAAATGTTTTTTGTTACCCTTCATTTTATTTTACTAATTTTAATTTTCTTTTATTGATGACCTCTAATATATTTTTAAGTTCTGGTGATTTTTTAAGAATGACACCTGATTGATCTTTGATCAAAAATTTTTCATTTTTTTTTATGGAATGTAAATTTTTAATTATTTGATAGAGAGGTTTTTCTGTAGCTTTTCTATAAATATCAAATCCAACAGCATTTTTATTAATAAAAATTGCATAATCTTTCCATTCACCCATGGACACCATAAACCCATATAGGTTTAAAATCTCACCCAATTCTTTTTTATTAAAAAATTTTTCTTCTTCGAATTTTTGATTATGAATAACTTGATACTTAAACATTAATTATCAATTTTATACTTATTGATAACAGATATTTGAAAAATAGTAAAAATGATCGTAATGGGTAAAATGCCAAATACTTTAAATTGTACCCACAAATCCTCTGTTTGCGTTCTCCACACCAATTCATTCAGTAGGGCTAAAAAAATAAAGAAATAAATCCAACGGTCAGTTAAAATTTCCCATCCTTCATCAGCTAATTTAAGATTATCTCCTAGCACTTTTTTTAATAAAGAAGTTTTTAAAATTAGCTTTCCATAAAGAAGAATAAAAGCAAAAATAACATTCACAATGGTTGGCTTCATATAAAAGAATGTTTTGTCATTGAAGTACAAAGTAAGGCCTCCAAAACCAGCGACTAATATTGCTCCTATCAGCGGCATTGCAGGAATTCTTTTTTCTGTAAGATAAATAACCAAAATTGAGATAGCGGTTGCTATAATCAAGGGTAAAATGGCTTCTTCCATTCCATATTTTTTGTAAAAAACAAAAAAAATTAGCAATGGACCAAAGTCTGTAATAAATTTGATTAAAGATTTATTCATGAAGTTTTTATTCTATTTTTTTATCCTGTTTTCTTCTTTAACGCAAAGCTTACATGCCAAATCTTTTTCGTACGATGTATATGGTCTTAATATCAAATTTATGGAAATGAATTTTGTTAAAAAAAATAATAACTTTTCAGTGGAAGGTCACAGTAAAGGATTATTAGATATTTTTGTACAAGTGGAAGCTAATGGAGAAACTATTACAAACAATGATAAAGTAGATTACAAATTTCATTATCAAAAAAAAAGTAAGGAAAGAACAACTTTGATATCATTTCAAAATCAACAAGTAGTTAAAAATATTGCGGTACCACCAAGGAGTGTTGCAAAAAATATTATACCAATCAAAAAAGAAGACCTAGTCAATGTTGTTGATCCATTATCAAGTGTTGATTATTTGCTATTTAATCAAAAAAATAATTTATCTTGTAATAAACAAATTAAAGTTTTTGATGGTAGTGAAGTTTATTTATTATCATTATCTTTATTGGAAACTAAAAGTAAAAAAATACAATCTTCTAAATTATCCTATCAAGGTTCGCTTTCCAGCTGTCGACTGAGTTATAAAACAATTTCGGGACATGAAAAAAAAGATGAAAAAAAATTAAATAAAATGTATGTGGATATTTATTTTGGAAAAACGAATAAAGACTATATTCCTTATTATTTAACCAATAAGTCTGGATTGGTTACATTAAAAATGTTTTTGAGAAATTGATTTAGACCTTGAATTTTTCTAATATCATCACTATTTTACAAATAATTAATGCAACCAAAACAACTTAAAAAAGCAAAATTTTCAATCGGAGAAGTTGTCCGCCATCGTTTGTTTGAATTTAGAGGTGTCATCTACGATGTGGATTTTCAGTTCAATAATTCAGAAGAGTGGTACCAATCTATTCCTAAAGAAGCTCGACCTAGAAAAGATCAGCCTTTTTATCATTTGCTAGCAGAAAATGATGAAATTACTTACGAAGCATATGTATCAGAGCAAAATTTAGTACTGGATGATAGAAGCAATCCTATCTCACACCCTTTAATTAATGAGATATTTAGGGGTAAAAACAAAGACGGACTTTACCTGCGATCTACGAATTAAACTATTTAGCTCGCCTTAAATAGAACATCTTTAGCTCCATTCACGGTCATATTGATATTGTAATTAATTATCAATTGTCCAGTTTAGAATCTTTGTCCCAAATCTCCCTTCTCTAAACTGGACAAACTTTGTCACATTACTTAGTTATTTTTTTTCTATACTCTTTTCTTAAATGTTTAGTCTATTACAATTAAAAAAAATATTTCAGCTAGGCGATAATTTTTTTTATTGGTTAAAAATTATTTTTCTATCTATCATTATATTTGGATTAATATTGTCTCTTTGGGTTTCTCCTAAAGATTATTTGCAAGGAGAAACAGTCAGAATTATGTATGTGCATGTTCCAGCTTCTTGGCTTGCTTTAATGATATTTTCAGCGATGGGATTATTTTCTATCATTACATTAATCTTTAAAATTAGAGTATTCACTCTGTATGCTAAAAGTTTAGCTCCAATTGGATTTACCTTTTCTCTAATTTCCGTTTTTACCGGATCACTGTGGGGACAGCCAACTTGGGGAACCTTTTGGACTTGGGATGCAAGATTAACCTCTATGCTAGTACTGGTTTTTCTTTATATTTTTTATATTTTATCTTGGAATGTAATAAAAAACTTTTTTACTGCAGAAAAAATATCATCGATTGTTGCAATTCTTGGCTTAGCTAATATTCCTATTATTAAATTTTCAGTAGAGTGGTGGAATACATTGCATCAACCAGCCAGTATTAAATTAACAGAGGCTCCAGCTATTCATGCTTCTATGCTCACACCTTTAATTATCATGTTTGTGGGATTTGCTTTTTTTTCATTATTTATCTTTTTAGTGCGATACAAATCAGAAGTACTTAAGTTAAAAGAATATAATCTTAAAAAATCGAGTAAATAGGTACAAAAACTATTTGATTTCGATTTATAGACATTAGGTCACGTTCTCATATCCCCAATATCTTCATATTTTATTCCCATGAGCCCTGCTGCTAAAAAAAGAACAATTTATTTTTTAATCTCAATTATTACCTTCATTATTATTGCTCGATTTGTCTATGTTTCACTAAATGCAAATACCGTTTATTTTTTTTCACCTACTGATCTTAAAAATATTAGCGAAAAACCCAATGGTATTATTCGAGTGGGAGGCCTTGTAAAAAAAAGTTCTTTTGCAGAAAACAAACAAAAACAAATCTATAGTTTTGTTATTACTGATTTAAATAACGATATTTATGTTGAGTATAAAGGATTGTTGCCAAATTTATTTCAAGAAGAAAAAGGAGCTATTGTAGAGGGTAAGCTTAAAGATAAAAAATTTTTAATAGGAAATAAAATTTTAGCTAAGCACGATGAAAATTATATGCCACCTGAAGTAGCAGATGCATTAAAGAAAAGCGGAAAATGGAATAAAAAATATGATTAGCAGTTTTGGTTATTATAGTTTGCTAACTGCTACTTTGCTCAGTTTGCTTGAAATCATAACCTACATAAAAAATTATAATCAAAAAAACTATGTAGCCCATCAATTCATTTTTTATAAGTTTAGTTTTTACTTCATTATTATCTCTTTCATTTTACTAATTATTTCTTTCGCCAATTCTGATTTTTCTATTATCTCAGTGTATGAAAATTCGCATACCGCTAAACCCTTGTTCTATAAAATTGCTGCAACGTGGGGCAATCATGAGGGGAGCATTTTATTATTTATTTTAGTCATATCTGCTTATGGTTATTGTTTTATTATAAGTAAAAGAAAAATAGACAATCACCTCAAGGCAACAGTAGTTTTTATTCAAAATATACTTCTAATTATTTTCTTATTTTTTCTACTCTTTACATCTAACCCTTTTGAGAAAATTTTACCTATTCCCAATGAGGGATTGGGGCTTAATCCGATTTTACAAGATCCACTGCTTGTTATTCACCCACCCTTTTTATATTTAGGTTATGTGGGGTTTTCTTTAATATTTAGTTTAACTCTAGCAGCACTTATAAATAATCAGTTCAATATTGATTGGTCTAAACTTGCAAAAAATTGGATTTTTTTACCATGGACTTTTTTAACCGTAGGAATTGGACTAGGATCTTTTTGGGCTTATTATGAACTAGGCTGGGGAGGCTATTGGTTCTGGGATCCGGTTGAAAATGCATCCTTAATGCCATGGATTGCGGCGACGGCATTAATCCATTCTGTTTTGGTGATGGAAAAAACTGGCAAATTATTTAGCTGGACTGCGATATTAGCGCTTTTAACTTTTATTTTAAGTTTATTTGGAACATTCTTGGTTCGATCAGGAGTGTTAAATTCAGTCCATGCTTTTGCAAATGATCCTGAAAGAGGACTTTATATTTTAATTATTATTTCCTTACTTGCATTTGTTTCATTATCTTTATTTATTATAAAAATACCAAAACAAACTAATGAGAATCATTTTACTTTTTTAAGTAGAGAGAATGTAATTGTAATTAATAATTATTTTTTAATATTTTTTTTAACAGTTGTTATTATTGGAACCACTTATCCTATTTTATTAGCTGCTATAGTAGGAAAAAGTATTTCCGTAGGTCCTCAATATTATAATTCTATCTTAGCTCCATTTGTTTTTATTTTTTTACTACTGATGGCAACTGGACCTTTCATGAAGTGGAAGCAATCTGCTTTTTTTTATTACAAAAATATATTTATTAGTTTTTTATTACTTTCAGTATTTATTGTGACTACTCTAGCTGTATTGTTACAACAATTTAATCCACTATTTTTGCTAGGTATTTTAACCTCTTGCTATTTAATTATTTCAACTTTTGTTGATATTTTTTATAAAAAAAATTTTAAACTGATTGTTACAAATTTAAGTAGATTTTTTTCTCACCTTGGATTTGCTATTTTAATTTTATCTATCACATTAAATTATTTTTTTTCAAAAGAGTTAACAACTAATATTAAACTCGGAGAAAATATAGCGTTTGATCAATTTTCCATTCAATTTAAAGATTCCAAAACAAAAAATGAAAGTAATTATCAAGAATTATTTGGAACTTTTAATATCAAAAATGAAAATATGCTTATTGAGCTTCATCCAAGTATCAGAAAATATATACAACCTTCACAATTTACCTCTGAAACTAGTATTAAAAATAACGGTATGTCTGATTATTATATGGCAATGGATTATTCTAGCGTGCAATCAGAGGGAATAGGAATAAGATTTTATTATAATTATTTTATTCGCGGAATTTGGTTATCTTTCATCTTAATAACTTTGGGTGGATGTATTAGTTTTTATACAAGGCGATATGACAACAAAATCTAAATTATCATTATTAGCAATCATTTTACTAATTTTTTTTGGTGCTTTTTATTTTTCCCTACAAACTAAATTAAAGAATGATGATCTGGTCATGATTAATAAAATGCTGCCAGCAATTAAACTACAATCTTTACAAGATGATAGTTATGTAGAATTACCCCTGCAAAATAAGAAAAATTTTTATTTGATTAATATTTGGGCATCCTGGTGCGTTCCTTGTAGGCAGGAGCATCCATTATTAATGCGTCTAAAAAAAGAAAATAATTTAGCGATATATGGCATTAATTATAAAGATAATAAAAGTAATGCTCAAAAGTTTTTAGAAGAACTAGGAAATCCTTATTTTTTTTCTGGTTCGGATATGGATGGATCAAAAGCAATTGAAATCGGTGCCTATGGCGTACCAGAAACTTATTTAATTGATCGGGAAGGTAAAATTATTTTGAAATTTATTGGTCCAATTTCTAATACAAATTACGAACAAATTATTCAAAACATAAAATGAAAAAAATTTTTTTAACATTTTTTTTTATTAATATTTTTTTATCATCTGTTTCTTTAGCAGATGATAAGCAGGCAATTGATATTTATAAAAAAATTAGATGTTTAGTTTGTCAAGGTCAGTCCTTGCACGATTCGAACTCAGATTTCGCAAAAGATCTAAAAAAAATTATTAAAGAAAAATTAGATAATAAAGAAACAGATCAGCAAATTTATAACTATCTTACTTCAAGATATGGTGACTGGATTTTATTAGATACTCCTGTAAAACAATCTACCCTATTATTATGGTTTATCCCTATTATTGTTTTAATTGTTGGAATAATTATTTTATTTAAAAGGACAGTTTTTGAAAAATCCAAGTTGTCATAATTTCGAATTACAAGCAGTAGAAGGCGACGAGCATCAAAGACTTGTTTGTACCCATTGTGGTGAAATTAATTATAATAATCCAAAAATAGTAACTGGATCTTTAATAGTACATAAAAATAAATTTTTACTATGCAAAAGAGCCATTGAACCGAGCAAAGGTTTATGGACTATTCCCGCAGGATATCTTGAAGGAAACGAAACTGTTCAAACGGGTGCATCAAGAGAAGCTTATGAAGAAGCAACAGCAAAAATTCAAATCGATCATTTATTTGCAATTTTTTCTCTAAAAAAAATTAATCAAATTCAAATTATTTATCTTGCACATCTAAAAGAAGATTACTTTGCTCCTGGTATTGAAAGTTTAGATGTTCAATTATTTGATTATGACAATTTACCGTGGAAAGAGATGGCTTTTTCGAGTGTTCGATGGGTTTTTGAGCTTTATAAATCCTATAAAAATGGGGAGAATTTACCATTCTCGAAAGAAGACTAATTTTCTATGTTTTTTTTCATATATTTATTATAAATGCATAATCAAAATATGAAAAAACTAGCATCAATTATTGCAGCTTTGACAATTACAGCAACGAATGTTGTTGCGGGAGACTTTAATGCAGCTATAGGAAATTTTGACTATAGCGACAAAGGCAAAAGTGCTGCAATGCTTGAGTTAACTTACGGATTTACTGAGAAGAACATAGATACAAAAATTGGAACTATTCAACCAATTGCTGGAGCATTCTTTACTGCAGACTCTGCTGGGATGGCATACGTTGGTGCAAAAATAGATTACAAATTAGGAATGTTTACAATTACTCCAAGTTTTACTCCTGGCCTTTATAATGAAGGTGATGGAAAAGACTTGGGTCATGCAATCGAATTTAAATCTCAAGTGAATATTGGTTTAAATTTAGGAGCAAGTTCAATTCTTTCTGCAGGATACAGTCACGTATCAAATGCTAGCCTAGGAGATAAAAATCCTGGAGCAAATAGCTATACTTTTAATTTTTCAAGACAGTTTTAAATCTACATGAAACTCAGCGACTGTTATAATGTCGGTGATTTTAGAAAACTCGCCAAGCAAAAACTACCAAAACCTATTTTTCATTATATTGACGGTGGAGCAGATGATGAGGTTACCTTAAAAAGAAACACAAGTTCATTTGATAAGTGTGATTTAATTCCTTCTGTTTTAACAGATGTGAGTCACGTTGATATTTCAACAACCGTTCTAGGACAAAAAATAAATTTTCCACTTTTTTTATCTCCAACAGCTATGCATCAAATGTATCACTCGGATGGAGAAAAAGCCACTTCCAGGGCTGCTGAAAAATTTGGAACTTTTTTTAGCTTATCTACTATGGCTACCTCAAGCATAGAGCAAGTATCGGAATTTGCGAGTGGACCAAAAATGTTTCAGCTGTATATTCACAAGGATCAAGGCTTAACTGATAATTTGATCGATCGCTGTAAGCAGTCAGGTTTTAAAGCTATGTGTTTAACGGTTGATACAATTGTAGCAGGAAACAGAGAAAGAGATCATCGTACAGGTTTTACAACACCTCCTTCTTTAACTTTGGAAAGCTTGTTTAGTTTTGCAATGCATCCTGAGTGGAGTTTAAAATATTTATTTGGACCAAAATTTAAATTAGCAAACATTGCTCACATGACCAACAAAGGCACGAGCATTGAAATGTCAATTATGGATTATATCAATCAGCAGTTTGATACATCTATGAATTGGAAACATGCAGAATATGCTATTAAAAGATGGGGTGGCCCATTTGCTCTTAAAGGAATTATGTCAGTAGAGGATGCTAAAAGAGCAATAGATATTGGAGCTTCTGCTATAATGATTTCAAATCATGGTGGCCGACAATTAGATGGATCCAGATCTCCTTTTGATCAATTAGAAACTATTGTTGATGCGGTTGGCGATAAAATAGAGGTGATTTTAGATGGCGGAATTCAGCGAGGAACTCATGTACTAAAAGCATTAGCTTTAGGCGCAAAAGCTTGCTCCATGGGCAAAGCTTATTTATATGCATTAAGTGCTGGCGGTCAGCCTGGCGTTGAGAGACTATTAAGTAAACTAAAAGATGAAATTGAACGTGGCATGACTTTAATGGGTTGTAGATCTGTCCAAGAGCTTACAAAAGATAAAATAACTTTCGACAAATAAATATTATGAAAATTGCTGCAAATTTTTTACGTATGGGAACCGAGTCTGCATTTGTAGTTTTGGCTAAAGCAAAAAAGTTAGAGGCTGAAGGAAAAGAAATTATTAATCTTGGTATTGGTCAGCCTGACTTTAGAACTCCCCAACACATTGTAGAAGCGGGAAAGCAAGCTTTAGAAGCAGGTCATCACGGGTATACGGCAGCGAATGGAATGATTGAATTAAGAACAAGTGTTTGTAAGCATGTTCATAAAATGTATGGAGCAACTATTGATCCTTCAAGAGTTTTAATTACTCCAGGAGGAAAACCAACTATGTATTTTGCCATTATGTTATTCGGTGAGCCTGGTTCAGAAATAATTTATCCTGAACCAGGTTTTCCAATTTATGAATCCATGATTAATTACTCTGGAGCAAAAGCAGTTCCGATGTATTTATCAGATAAAAATAATTTTTCTTTTAACTGTAAAGAAGTGTTGTCTTTAATTAATGATAAAACTAGACTTTTAATTTTAAATAATCCTCAAAATCCTACTGGAGGATTAATACCAAAAGAACAAATTGATGAACTCGCAGAAGGTCTGAAAAAATTTCCTCATGTTGCTGTTTTAAGTGATGAAATTTATAGTAGACAAATTTATGATAATAAAAAAATGCCATCATTTTTTAATTATCCAGAACTATATGATCGATTAATAGTTTTAGATGGTTGGAGCAAAACTTATGCAATGACTGGATGGAGATTAGGGTGGAGTGTATGGCCAGAACAATTTATCGAATTAGTAACTAGAATGGCCATTAATAGTTATTCTTGTGTGTCTGCGGCAAATCAAGTTGCTGCGATTGCAGCTTTAGAAGGTCCACATGACTTTTTAGAAGATATGATGAAGCAATTTACAAGAAGAAGAAAATTAATTGTCGATGGATTAAATTCCATCCCAGGCATTACATGCAACAATCCTGGAGGAGCATTTTATGTTTTTCCTAATGTTAGTGGAACAGGCATGACGGGAGAAAAATTTGCAGAAAAATGTTTATATGAAGCAGGAGTTGCAATTGTACCTGGAACAAGTTTTGGAAAATCAGCAAAAGATTTTGTGCGTTTTAGCTTTGCTAATTCTTACGAAAACATTGAAAAAGCATTAGAAAAAATTAAGAAGATTCTTTAATTTTTTTATTAATTCTCTATAAAAAAGCACAAATTTATTATAGTTTTAGCTTATGTCACTATTTATGCCAGAACCTGACCAACAAACGCTAGCAAAAGCTAGTAGCATAATTAGTCAATTAAGAAAAATTTCAAAAAATGTTTTATCGGAAGAAGAGGAGAAGGCAGTTTATGAAACAGATGGTTTAAGTGTTCATCGTCAAAGACCTATTGCAGTAGTACTTCCGGAAAATACAGAAGAGGTCAGTAAGGTTTTAAAATATTGTTACGAAAATAATATTAAAGTAGTTCCAAGAGGAGCCGGAACAGGATTATCCGGCGGAGCACTTCCACTTAAAGATTGTGTGTTGGTTGGACTTGGAAAATTTAATAAAATTTTAGAAACTGATTTTGAAAATAGATGTGTGGTTACACAGCCGGGAGTTACTAATTTAGCTATTACAGGTGCAGTTCAGCATGAAGGATTTTATTATGCGCCAGATCCATCAAGTCAATTAGCTTGTTCGATTGGTGGGAATATTTCTACTAATGCTGGAGGAGTTCATTCATTAAAATATGGAGTGACAACTAATAATGTTCTTGGTGTAGAAATGGTTTTAATTGATGGAACTATTATTAGACTAGGTGGAAAAAACTTAGATCCTGAAGGATACGATCTATTAGGAATTATAACTGGATCTGAAGGATTGTTAGGTGTCATCACCGAAATAACTGTTAGGATATTAAAAAAACCTCAATCAGTTCGAGCTGTATTAATTGGTTTTAATACAAATGATGATGCTGGAAATTGTGTGGCTGATATCATTAGTTCAGGCATTATTCCTGCTGGAATGGAAATTATGGATAAGCCATTAATTATTGCAACAGATAATTTTGCCAAAGCAGGCTATCCAAGAGATGTTGAAGTATTATTGATTGTAGAATTAGATGGTACAGAAACTGAGGTGAATACTTTAATTAATAAAGTATTAGACATAGCTAATAAAAATAAAGCTTCTTACAACAGAGCTAGTGAAAGTGAAGAAGAGAGATTAAGATTTTGGAAGGGCAGAAAAGCTGCTTTCACAGCCTTAGGAGTTATATCGCCAGATTATATTTGTATGGATGGATCTATTCCAAGAAAAAAACTTGGAGATGTATTAAATAAAATAGCAAGTCTATCCAAAAAATATGGATTAGGAGTAGCAAATTGTTTTCATGCTGGAGATGGAAATTTGCATCCACTGATAATGTTTGATTCAAATAATCCCAAGGAACTAAAAAAAGCAGAATCTTTTGGTGCAGATATTTTAAAATATTGTGTAAAAGTTGGAGGAGTACTGTCTGGCGAACATGGGATAGGAATTGAAAAAAGAGATTTAATGTGTGAGATGTTTAATAACGATGACATCCAACAACAGTTAAATCTTAAAAAAGCTTTTGATGAAAAAAATTTATTAAATCCAGGTAAAGTATTTCCTATTTTGCATCGATGCGCAGAAGAAGGAAGGGTTCATATCCATAAAGGAAAAACAAGATTTCCAAACCTGCCAAGATTTTAATGTCTGAGATTTATCAACCTGCAAACGAAGTTGAGATTGCGCAGTATGTTTATGACTGTTATCAAGCAAGTCGCCCAATTGAAATATCAACTCTAAATACAAAGCCAATCGGTAGAAGCATTCAATGCTCCCAGACTCTAGATTTAAGAAAAAATAGCGGGATTATGGAATATGCTCCTGAGGAGCTTTATATAAAAGTAAAAGCTGGCACTCCACTTCTTGAAATTTTAGAGGCTTTAAAAAAAAATAAACAAACATTGGGATTTGAGCCAGTTAATTTGGGTTATTTATATTCTGGAAAATCAAATTTTGGTTCAGTAGCAGGAACTGTTTCTTGTAATTTGTCCGGGCCCAGAAGATTTAAAGCAGGAGCCCTCAGAGATCATTTGCTGGGTTTTACTGCCATTAATGGCAAAGGAGAAAGCATTCAGTCTGGAGGAACAGTAGTTAAAAATGTAACTGGTTATGATTTAAGTAAGTTGTTAGCAGGTTCTTATGGAACCCTTTCTGTTTTGACTGAAGTTATCTTAAAGGTAACACCAGAACCAGAACACAGCGAGACATTAATCATCCATGGTCTAAGTTTTGAAAATGCTTCGAAAATTTTTTCACAAGTTTTAAAGACATCATTGGAAGTTTCTGGTGCCTGTTATTATCCATCTAATAATATTAAATTTTTACGTTTGAATGATGTTAAAAATACTGCTTCCGTAACAGCTTTAAGAATTGAAGGTCCAAAGCAATCTGTAAATGAAAGAATTCAAAACTTACAAAAAATTTTTTCTGAATATAATGACCAAACTGTTTTAGAGGTCTATCAGTCCAATTTATTTTGGAAAATTACTGCAAATTTAGAGTGTTTTAGTAATAGCCCAAACCTGATTGCTAAAATTTCACTTCCGCCATCCGTTACATCTAAGTTTGTTAGTACTTTTGCGGAAGATCCGATATTAAGAATTAATAATAAGTATTTTTTAGATTGGGCAGGAGGATTGGTGTGGATCGAAATTGATAACGCAGATCCTTCATTTTTAATTTTAGAAAAAATGAAAAAATTTTGTATTGAACATGGCGGACATATCACAGTGGTAAAGGCAGATTTAAACTACCGAAGAACTGGTTTGTTCATTTCAAGTAATGATGAAAATATTAAAATTTTGTCAGCTAAAGTGAAAAATAGTTTTGATCCCAAAAGTATTTTAAATCCAGGAAAAATATACGCAGGAATATAATGCAAACTAATTTTACAAAAAAACAGTTACAAAATCCTGAAGTTAAAAATACAGAAGGAATATTGAGAAAATGTGTTCATTGTGGAATGTGCAATGCCACTTGTCCTACCTTTCAAGTGCTAGGAGATGAGTTAGATGGTCCACGCGGTCGTATCTATTTAATTAAGGATATGATTGAAAATAACAAAGCACCTACTGAAAAAGTAGTTAAGCATATCGACCGATGCCTATCTTGTTATGCGTGTATGACGACTTGTCCATCTGGCGTAAATTATATGCATATCATTGATCACGGTAGAAATCATATTGAGAGACATTATAAGCGACCATGGTTTGATAGAAATTTAAGAAATATTCTTTCTTATATTCTTCCAAGAGCAAATGTTTTTTTAACCATGGGATTATTAGTTAAATTAATTAAGCCCCTAGCATTTCTGCTTCCCGCAAAATTAAAAGATATGGTTTCTTTAATGCCCACTGCTTTTCCCAAGCCTCAGCATAAAGTAAAAAAAGTCTATAGCCCTGAAGGAAAAGTCTATGCTAGAGTTATTTTATTAACTGGCTGTGTGCAAAAAGTTATCTCACCTCAAATTAATGACTCAACTATCAATATTTTAAATAGACATGGTGTTGAAGTGCATGTTGCTCAAGAACTGAGTTGTTGTGGCTCTCTTAACCATCATTTAGGAAAAGAAAAGTTGGCGCATAAATCTTTTGTACAAAATATTAATGCCTGGTCTGAAATTTGCTCTAAACAACCCATTGATGCGATTTTAGTTAATACATCTGGATGTGGAACAACCTTAAAAGATTATGGTTTTATTTTTAAAGATCATCCAGATAAAGAATTGCGCAGAAAAGCTAAACAAATTTCCGAACTAGCAAAAGATATAACTGAGTATCTTGGAAAAAATATTAAACTCAATTTTGTGCCACAAGAAAAAAAATATAAAATTGCTTATCATTCTGCATGTTCCATGCAACATGGGCAAAAAGTGCATGCACAGCCAATAAATTTGTTAAAACAATCTGGCAATGACATTTTAGAAGTTCCAGATGGTCATTTGTGTTGTGGATCAGCAGGAACTTACAATTTATTGCAAGGAACAATGGCCAAAGAATTATTAAAAAGAAAAGTTGAAAATATTAATAAAATTGAGCCTGATTTTATTTCTGCTGGAAATATTGGCTGCATAACCCAAATCGCTACAGGTACCCAAACACCTATTGTTCATACAGTTGAGTTGTTAGATTGGTTTACTGGTGGTAACAAACCAACTTCTATTTAATTTATGAAAAAAATATTAGTCACAAGAAATTTACTTCCCGAGAATGAAGAAAGAGTAAAAAAATTATTTGATGCAAAATTAAATAAAGCGGATAACATTTTGTCTGCTGAGGAATTAATCAATCAATCGAAAGATTGTGATGGCATATTGTGCATTGGAGGAAATAAATTTGATAAAGCAATTATTGATCAATTATCAAGTTCTGTAAAAATCATAGCGAATTATGCTGTTGGTTATAATAATGTTGATGTTGATGCAGCTAAGCAAAAGGGAATTGTAGTTACAAATACTCCGGAAGTGTTAACAGATGCTACTGCTGATATTTCTATTTTACTTTTATTAGGAGCCTCCAGAAGAGCTTATGAAGGAAGAAAGCACGCCGAAACCCAAAGTTGGAATTGGTCGACAAATTTTTTAATGGGAAAACAAATGTCTAATAAAAAATTAGGTATTTTAGGAATGGGAAGAATTGGAAGAGCGGTAGCACAAAGAGCAAGAGGTTTCGGAATGGAAATTCATTATCATAATAGAAGTAAGCTTAGTCCTGATTTAGAGTTAGGAGCAACTTATCATGACAATATCAAATCTCTTTTTTCTCAAAGTGATTTTTTATCTATTAATTGTCCTGCCACAGCAGAAACAACAAATTTATTAAATGAAGAAACCATTAATTTTCTTCCAGATAAAGCAGTTGTTGCAAATGCAGCCAGAGGAGACATCATTGATGATGCCGCGATGATCAAAGCCATGAAAAGCGGAAAAATATTTGCACTTGGTTTAGATGTTTACAACGGTGAGCCAAAAATTAACGAAGAATATTTGCAATTAGATAATTTATTTTTACTTCCACATCTTGGCAGCTCCACAAAGAGAACCAGAATTGACATGGGTGATAGAGCTATTGATAATCTTGAAACTTTCTTTTCTGGCAAAACTCCTCTGGATAAAGTTAACTAATTTAGAAATAAATTTATAAAAATAGGGTTTTTTAGCCTTAATTATATTGCATACGCAAAATTTTTTTTTAAAGACTCTGCAAGATTAATTTGTTTATATGCCTCCAGTTAAATTTAACGACTAACATGGGAGAAAATAACATGTCAAAAAAAACAATTACGTCTAGTTCAAGACGTAAATTCTTTAAAGCAGCAGCGGTCACGGGTGCAGCAGCAGTAGCAACTGTAGCTATGCCTAACGTTGGTGCTTATTCAGCGGCTCACGCAAAAACTGTGAAGCTGAAAATGCAAGCTGCATGGGGTGGCGGTATCTTTTTAGAGATGGCGAAACAATATGGAGATAGAGTAAATGCTATGGGTGGTGGAAGCCTTTCTATTGAGGTTTTACCAGTTGGAGCAGTTTTAAAAACAGCGGAAATTGCAGACGGAGTTAGTAAAGGTGTAGTTGATGCATCTCACTCTGTTACAGCATACTGGTACGGTAAGAATGCTGCGGCTTCTTTATTTGGTACTGGTCCATCATATGGATTTTCATCTTCAGAATTAATTGGATGGATTGAAGATGGTGGCGGAAGAGCTTTATACGATAAGACTTTAGCAAAAATCGGTCTAGACGTAGTAGGTTTCTTTGCTATGCCAATGCCTGCACAGCCTTTTGGTTGGTTCAAAAAGAACGTCAAAACTGTTGCAGATGTCAAAGGTATGAAATACCGAACTGTGGGATTGGCTACAAACGTTCTTCAAAAAATGGGAATGGTTGTTAGACAATTACCAGGTGGTGAAATTCAACCAGCAATGAAAACTGGTTTGATTGACGCTGCTGAATTTAACAATCCAACATCTGATAAAGACTTTGGTATGCAAGACGTTTCTAAGCATTATCACTTAGGAAGCTTCCACCAGTCTCAAGAGATGTTTGAGATGCAGTTCAACAAAAAGAAATACAACAGTTTGTCACCACAGCACCAAGCTATAATTAAGCATGCTGCTGAAGCGGCTAATACTGCTAATTACAACATGGCGTTAGTTAGATATTCCAATGACCTTGGAAAATTAATGAACGAGCATGGTGTAAATGTATATCAAACTTCAGACGCAATCCTTGATGCACAACTTGCAGCATGGGATGTTGTGATGAAAGACTTTAGAAAAGATGCATTGTTTAATGAGATTGTATTGTCTCAACAAGCGTATGCTAAAAAAGTCATGAAGTATCTATTTATGAACCAGCCTAATTACAGACTGGCATATACTAGAGCCTTTGGTGACCCAGCTAAAGTTAAAATCTAATATATAATTAAAATTAAAGGGGGCCTTAAAAGCCCCCTTTTTTTTATATTTAATTAATAAAAAAAATTATATTGACTATTGTGGAATTTATAAAAAATTACATAAAATTTTGTGAATCTTTAAGTACCTGGGTAGGAAAAGGTTTTGCCTGGTGTATTGTTATTTTGTGTTTAGGTACGGTGTACGAGTGTACCATGGCGTATATTTTTAATAATCCGACATTATGGAATTTTGATTTTAGCTTACAAATGTATGGCGCTCTATTTTTAATGAGTGGTGCTTATGCTTTAGCTACGGAAGCTCATGTAAGAGGAGATGTTATTTATAGACTATTTTCAATTAAGACTCAGGCGTCAATAGATCTTGTTTTATATTTTTTATTTTTTTTCCCAGGAATATTCGCCTTAGCTTTTGCAGGAATTGATTATGCTGGGAATGCATGGAGGTCTTTAGAGACAAGTTGGAATAGTCCAGCACAAATTCAGATTTATATGATTAAAACATTAATTCCAACAGCTGGATTTTTATTAATTCTTCAAGGGCTGAGCGAAGTAGCTCGATGTGTTATCGCAATTAAAACAGGTAAATGGCCAGAAAGATTAGCAGATGTTGAAGAGACAGAGAAAATTTTAATGAAAAAAGCAGAAAAAGGAGAGGAAATTAAAATTTAATGTTTGGTTTAACTAATCCAGAAGTCGCTTTGTTAATGATGGGAATATTTTTATTTCTGGTGTTGCTTGGTTTTCCTATAGCATTCACTTTATTAGCAATGGGCGTGGGATTTGGATATTTCGCTTATTACAATCCAGAAACGATGAATACCATATTTGATAACAGGGTTTTCGATCTTGTTGTGCAAAATACTTATTCTGTAATGGACAATCACGTATTGACTGCAGTCCCGCTGTTTTTATTTATGGGATACATTGTTGAAAGAGCAGGAATTGTCGCAAAATTATTTTTTGCAATAAGATTAGCTTCTTACAAGTTGCCAGCTTCTATGGCAGTGGCAGCTTTAGTTACATGTACTTTGTTTTCTACGGCAACCGGTATTATTGGAGCGGTTGTTACTTTAATGGGATTATTAGCTTGGCCTGCAATGGTGAAGCATGGATATAATAAAAGTTTTGCATCTGGAATTATTTGTGCAGGTGGATGTTTGGGTATTCTAATCCCACCTAGTATTATGCTTATTGTGTATGCAGTTATTGCACAACTTTCTCCATTGAGATTATTCGCTGCAGCAATGCTTCCAGGTTTATTGCTAGCAACACTTTATATTATCTACGCAATTGTTTTGGCAATGATTAAACCTGAAATTGCTCCTAAGCCAAAAGCTGAAGAAATTCCAGCTACCTCAGTGATTGTAAAAGAAGTTTTATTTTCTTTTTTACCTTTGTTTACTTTAATACTTTTAGTCCTAGGAACGATATTAGCAGGTATAGCCACACCGGCTGAAGCAGCTGCGATTGGTGCTTTTGGAGCTTTGGTAATGGCATATTTTTATAAGACTTTGAAATGGGAATCTTTTAGAGAATCGGTTTTTTTAACTGCAAAAACATCTGCGATGATCATGTGGTTATTTATTGGATCGTGGACTTTTGCATCGATATTTTCATATCTGGGTGGACATGAAATTTTTGAACATTTTTTTAAATCAATCGATATTGAACCATGGCAGTTTTTGGTTATTACGCAAATTATCATATTTTTACTTGGTTGGCCTTTAGAGTGGACAGAAATTTTAATTATTTTTGTTCCTATCTTTTTACCATTGCTTAAGACATTTGGAATCGATCCTTATTTCTTTGCAATGTTAATTGCTTTAAATCTTCAAACTTCATTTTTAACTCCTCCTATGGCGATGTCCGCTTATTACTTAAAAGGGGTACAAAAGAAAAATGTTGAGCTGATGGAAATTTTTAAGGGGATTATGCCATTCCTAGCTATTGTTATCTTTGCAATGATAATTTTATATAATTTTCCTGGATTAGCGACTTGGTTACCAGAAAAATTATTTGGTAATTAAAAAATTATTTTTATGAAAGATCTCTGTTATTTATCGGCGAGTGAATTATCAAAAGGTATCTCTACAGGAGATATTTTGTCCGAAGATCTTGTCAAAAGTTACATCGGTAGAATTAAAAAATTTGATAAAACAATTAAAGCCTGGGCTCATTTTGATGCGCAGTACATACTTGACAAGGCAGTTAGTGCTGATGATTACAGAAAATTAGGAAGACCTATTGGACCTTTGCATGGTCTACCAATTGCTATCAAAGATATTTTTGGCACTAATGACATGCCAACTGGATGTGGTACACCCCTTAGGACTGGCAGACACACTAAGGATGATAGCGAAGTAGTGAGTTTATTAAGAGCTTCTGGTGCTTTGTTGATGGGAAAAACAGTTACTACTGAATTTGCGTATTTTGATCCTGGCAAAACAACCAATCCTCATGATGAAACAAGAACTCCTGGAGGATCTTCTAGCGGATCTGCAGCTGCAGTTGCCTCTTTTATGGCTCCAGCAGCGATTGGATCGCAAACAAATGGATCAGTAATTAGACCAGCATCGTACTGTGGTGTGATAGGTTACAAACCAACTTACGGATTAATTTCACGTAGTGGGGTTTTGAAGCAATCTCATCTACTGGATCATGTCGGAGTTATTGCAAGAACAATCGAAGATATCGCTTTAATTACAAAAGAAATTATAAAAAGAGATACAAAAGATTTATCTACAGTTCCTTATTCGGTAGCAAATATTGTTCAAACCTCTCAAGAAGAGCCCCCTTTTGATCCTAATTTTGTTTTTTTTAAAACAGATCATTGGAAAAATATGGACAAAGATGCTGTAAAAAGTTTTGAAACATTCCTAAAAAAATATAAAAATAATATTACAGTAGTTGACGCTCCGTCGTACTTTAAAGAAGCATTTAAGTATCATCAAATTATTCATGAATCAGATATGGCACATAGCTTTTCCGATTATTACAAAGGCGCTAAGAAGAAACTTGGTAAAAAATTAGTTGAGGCAATTGAAAGAGGAATGAAATATTCTGCACAACAATACATTGAAGCATGTGAGAATAGAGATTATTTTTATAATTTATTCCATGAAGTTTTTCATGATTATCATGCAGTATTAACTCCTGCGACAACCGGAGTGGCGCCAAAAGGATTAAAATATACTGGTAGTCCAGAATTTTGCACAGTTTGGACATATCTAGGTATGCCAGCATTATCATTGCCATTATTATCAGGATCGAATAATCTGCCTTTAGGAATTCAAATAGTTGGTGAAAAATTTGATGATCCTAGATTATTAAGAACTGCCAACTGGTTAATGAATAAAGTTAAAGGGGGAAAAAATGATTAATAAAGTAGCAGGAGTAATAGGAACATCAATTGCAATTGTTTTTTTACTTGGTGTTACAATTACATTAAATAAATCTCCTATGATTAGTTGGGTGGATATAATTCCAGTATATTTAATAATGGGAGTATCTATTTTTATGATGTGCGTTGAACTTTATCACTGTTTGACCGATCAAAAAGAAAAAAGAGATTAATTCTAAATTTTATTTCTAAATTTTGAGCAAAGTAAAACCCAGTTTTTTTCATTTTTCGTTGTTATTTGTTCAGCCCATATTTATGACTAGCAATATTGCTATTGCTAAAGGTGCTTTAGGAAATATCCCCCCCGTGTCACTTGCTTTTTGGAGATGGTTAGTCGTTTGTTTAATTATTTTACCTTTTGTGTATTCAGAAATTAGAAAGAACCAAAAATATATTTTGCAAGAATTACCAAAGCTAACTTTTTTAGCTTTTACCGGTTTTGGTATTTGCGGAGCCTTTCCTTATATCTCTGGATTGACAACGACAGTAACTAATATGAGCATTATTTATGCTCTAGCTCCTATTATTATTGTTCTTTTTTCAGGTATTTTATTTAAAGAAAAACTTTCCACTATTCAGCTCATTGGTGTGATTACTAGTTTTGCTGGCGTTTCATTTATCATTTTCAAAGGTAATTGGTCAAATTTCTTTCACTTAAATCTTACTTTGGGAGATTTGTGGATTTTGGGAGCTGCAATTAGTTGGGCTTTTTTTTCAATTTATTTAGTAAATTGGAAAAGTAAATTTTCAATTTTTGCAAGATTTACCATTATGGGTCTTATTGGATCTATTATTTTATTTCCCTTTTATATGATTGAAAATTTTTATTTTATTCCAACTCAATTTAATAATACTTTTATTTTATTCGTAATTTTAGCTTCTTTATTTCCAGGAGTTTTAGCATTCACGATGTATACGAAACTGCAACAGCTCATCGGAGCTTCATTAACGGGACTGACAGTTTATTTAATGCCAATTTATGGAGCAATTTATGGACTAATATTATTTGGAGAGGTATTTCATTATTTTCATTTTTTTGGAGCAGCATTAGTTTTGACAGGAATCTTTTTAGCTAATAAAAAATTTTCTAAATGAAATTATTTTATTACACTCTTTTTTTTATTATTATTTCATATCTAGTTGTTTTTTTATTTATGTTCTTTTTTCAAAGAACATTCATGTATCACCCTAATGTAAATAGTTATAATTTAGCACCCATTCGATTTACATATGAAAAAGTAAAAATCCCCTCGGAAAACAATATTACTCTTGAATCGTGGTACTCATTTAAAAGTAACCAAAATAAAACTTTGGTTTTTTTTCATGGTAATGCTGGAAATTTAAATAATCGAATTTATAAATTAAATGAATTAGATAAATTAGATTTAAATTTTTTAATTATTTCTTGGCGTGGTTTTAGTGGGAATGCTGGAAAGCCAACGGAGCAAGGTCTTTACCAGGATGCGGCTAGTGCTATTCGCTGGTTAGAGACTAAAAATATAAAAAAAACCGATATTATTTTATATGGTGAGTCTTTAGGTACGGGAATTGCACTGGAGCTTGCTAAAAAAGATATTTATGCAGGAGTGATTTTAGAGTCCCCTTATACTTCGATGGTGGAGATGGCTAAGAAATTTTATCCTTATCTACCTGTAAGTATTTTGTTACGTGACCGGTATCAATCCATTAAAAAAATTAAAATGAATAAATCTCCCATTTTGATTATGCATGGACAGATGGATACACTTGTTCCTTTTTATATGGGCGAACAGCTTTATGCTGAGGCAAGCCAGCCGAAACAATCCTATTTTCCCAAATTTGATAATCATATGATGCAATACACGAGTGAGCTTTTGACTGCTCTCAAAAATTTTATTGGTTCTTTAAAATAATTATTTATTGAATTAAAGCCTGGCTATATTCTTCGGCAACAAACTGATTTAAATCATCTTCCTTTTCGCCAACGCCAATAGCAACAATCGGTATATTAAAACGTTCAGCAATCGCAACAAGCACACCGCCTTTAGCTGTACCGTCAAGTTTAGTCATAATGATACCCGTAATATCTGTAAATTTTTTAAATTCTTCTATCTGGTTAATGGCATTTTGACCCGTGGTAGCATCAAGCACAATCCAACTTTCTTGTGGCGCGTCAGTGTCAATTTTTTTGATAACACGAATTATTTTTGCAAATTCCTCCATTAAGTTTTTTTTATTATGCAATCTTCCGGCAGTATCAATAATACAAAAATCTAAAAGATTATTTTTTGCATACTCAACTGTTTTAAAAGCAACGGATGCCGGGTCAGAACCCACCTCAGACTGAATAATTGGAGTATTTGTTTTATCGCACCAAATTTTTAATTGATCAATTGCAGCTGCACGAAAAGTATCAGCAGCACCTACAACAACTTTTTTATTCTTTTGATTTAATAATTTACAAATTTTACCAATTGTAGTGGTTTTGCCAGTGCCATTAACACCGCAGACGAGAATTGTTTTTAATCCAGTGTGCTCATTAAATAATTCTTTTTCTAGTGGCTTTAAAATGCTTGCAATTTCTTTAGAAAATATTTTATTAAAATTTTCTTTTTGCAATTCTTCTTCTGTGTATTTTTTATCAGCTATATTTTTTTTTATTTTTTCAGCTACAGATACACCAAAATCAGATTGTATCATTAAATCCTCAAGATCATTCAGCAAGTCATCACCAGCTTTTTTTTTGGTAAAAATTCCAGCAATTCCTTCAGTTAAATTTTTTGAAGATTTAAATAATCCTTCTTTTAGGTTCTTAAAAAAACTCATGTGTTAAATTTCAATTTCAATTGCTTGAATATTGGAAACAGGACCGCTCATATAAATTTTATTATTAGGCTTCCATTCAATTTTCAAAGATCCAGTACTAAAATGTATATCTGCCGATCGATTGGTTAGTTGTTTATCTGCACATGCTACGAGAGTGGCACATGCTCCAGTTCCACAGGCTAAAGTTAAACCAGCTCCTCGTTCCCACACATTTACTTTAATATTTTCCTGATCTACTACTTTTGCAAAAGTCACGTTACATTTTTCAGGAAAAAATTCATGATTTTCTATTAGTGGACCAATAATTTTTAATTCATCTTTTGAAATTTCTTGAAAAATAATGAAATGAGGATTGCCCACACTTAGAGCATATCCTGAGAAGGATCCATGACCTGGCACATTAATTGTAATATTTTTGATATTTTCATCTTTGGCGATAGGAATTTTGTTCCATTGAAAAATTGGTTCTCCCATATCAACAGTAATATTTTGAGGTCCTGACAAAGAGCTATGTAAAATTCCACTTTTTGTTTGAATAGAAATTTTATCTGTATTGTTTTCTTTCATGAGTAAATACGAAATACATCTACTGCCATTCCCACATGCTGAAGTTTCACCTCCATCAGAATTAAAAAAATGAATATCTGGAATGGCACCTTTGCCACTATGAATATAAATTAATTGATCAAATCCTATATTATTTCTATCGGCTAAATGCCTAATTTGATCTTCAGATAAATTGATAGGGTTATTTCTTTGATCTATGATCAAAAAATCATTCCCCAATCCATCCATTTTATATCCTTTTAAATTCATATTCTTTTACTCATACCCCAGTTTCCTTGACTTTTAAATTATTACTATATAGCTTCAGCCCACTTCCACAAATTACTACAATTTTGTGGTGTCCTCTGCGGAGGAGATCAACACTAGTCAGCGATATTCGCCCACTAGTGCAATTGTTGTTGGGAGAAAGAAAAAAATTATGTTTGAAAGTTTAACAGATAAAATTGAAAGTGCTTTTTCGTTTTTTAACCGGATCACCAGGTTAGATGAAAAACAAGCAGATGAAGGACTAAGAAAAATAAGACAAGCTTTACTGGAGTCTGACGTATCTCTTTCTGTTGCAAAAGATTTCATCAATAATGTTAAACCTAAAATTATAGGACAAGAAGTTCTAAAATCAGTCACGCCTGGTCAGATGATCGTGAAAATAGTGTTTGATGAATTAGTAAGTATTCTTGGTGACGAAAAAAAAGAAATAAATTTAAATGCAGTTCCTCCAGTCAAAATTTTAGTAGTTGGCCTTCAGGGTTCAGGAAAAACTACAACGACAGCGAAACTTGCCAAATATATTGAAAAAAATTACTCTAAAAAAAGTATGCTAGTCAGTTTGGACATTTATCGTCCAGCAGCACAGAAGCAACTCGAGGTTTTAGGAGAGAAAAATTCTATAAAAACATTGCCAATTATTGAAGGACAATTTCCATTAGAGATTTCAAAAAGAGCGATGAATGCTGCAGCTTTATCAGGAGAAGATATTATTTTCTTTGATACTGCTGGTAGAACGCAAATTGACCAGCAAATGATGATGGAATTAAAACAGTTAGAAAATGAAATAAATCCAAGCGAGATAATTTTAGTAGCGGATTCATTAACCGGTCAAGACGCAGTAAACATAGCTTCAGAATTTAAAAAAACAGTATCTTTAAGCTCCATTATTTTAACAAGAATTGACGGAGATGGAAAAGGTGGTGCAGCCTTAAGTATGAGATCGGTTACTGGTTGCCCTATTAAATTTCTTGGTACAGGAGAAGGTATTAATGAACTTGAAGTTTTTCACCCCGACAGAATTGCTAATAGAATTCTTGGCATGGGAGATGTTGTTTCTCTTGTTGAAAAAGTATCTGAGGATTTAGAACAGGAAAAAATAGAGGAATTAGAGGAAAATTTTAAAAAAGGAATTTTTGGATTTAATGATTATTTAAAACAAATTAGACAGATGAAAAAAATTGGTGGCATGAGTGGAGTACTGAGTATGTTACCAGGGGTTTCAAAAATGAAAAAACAAATTGATGAATCTAATCTTGATGAGAGCATTCTTGCAAAACAAGAAGCTATTATTTTATCTATGACTGAAAAGGAAAGAGACAACCCAAAAGTTATTGATGGATCAAGAAAGAAAAGAATTGCAAATGGCTCAGGTACAGACATTTCAATGGTAAACAAACTTCTGAAGCAACAAAAAATGATGACAAATATGATGAAAAAAATGTCTAAAGGCGGCAGGGGTGCACTCGAAGGAATGGACGGCATTCCTCCTGAGTTTTTAAATAACTTAAAATAGAAAGGAAACAAATGTTAAAAATAAGAATGTCTAGAGGTGGTGCAAAAAAAAGACCCTTCTATAAAATCGTAATTGCAGACTCAAGAAGACCTAGAGATGGTAAATTCATTGAAAAGGTTGGTTTTTTTAATCCGCTGTTACCAAAAGATAAAAAAGAAAGATTAAATCTTGATACCGATAGAATTAAATATTGGCTATCTCAAGGAGCACAACCTTCGGACAGAGTTGCAAGATTTTTAGGTCAGGAAAATATTATTCCAATGCCAGCTCAAAAAAATAATCCCATTAAAGCAAAACCTAAAAAGAAAGCTCAAGAAAAATTAAAAGCAGCAGAGGAAGCAAAAAAAGCAGCTGAAGCAGCTGCGGCAGCTCCTGCAGCAGAATCTCCAGCAGCAGAAGAGACTCCAGCAGTTGAGGCGGCTCCAGCAGAACAAGCTCC
>VTPD01000036.1 GCA_008638015.1 Pelagibacteraceae bacterium
GAATATCTTTTCAACTCTTTTGAAAGTTTATTAATTTTAAAACCTAATGAGCTGTTAAAATTAGTATAGGTTCTGGCATTATTGGATATTTTCATAAATTATATGATTTATCATATAATATTTTTAACTATAACTGAAATTATTCGTTGTGCATAAGCACAATCATAATTTTTGATTGCTGTTTGTTGTTTTTTCATTATTTTTCATCGCTGTTAATTAACAAACTAAAAGGGGACACTAATGAGAAAACTAAAAAAAGTTTTCGTTACATTTATCTCTGCAATTGCACTAACATTTGGTATTTCTTCTGCTAACGCACAAGATACTATTGTTTTAGGTTCAGCTATTTCTTTAACAGGAAAATATGCCACTAATGGTGAGCATACACAAAGAGGTTACGATCTTGCTGTTAAATTAATAAATGACAAAGGTGGAGTAAAAGTAGGCGGAAAGAAATATAATTTAGCAGTTAAATATTATGACGATGAGTCTAATGCTTCTAAAGCTGCTGCACTAGCGCAACGATTGATTGAACAAGATGGCGTGAAATACATGCTTGGGCCCTACGGTTCAGGTATTACGATCGCGGTTGCTCCAGTTACAGAAAAATTTGGAGTACCAATGGTTGAAGCAAATGGTGCTGCTCGTTCATTATTTACCAAAGGATACAAATATTTATTCGCAGTATTAAATAGTGCGGATCAATATTTAAGTTCTGCAGTAGATCTTGCAGCTGATGTTAACAAAAAAGCTGGAAAAAAACCTTCTTCATTAAAAGTTGCGATGGCATTTGAACAAGATGCTTTCTCACTAGATGTGAAGCTTGGTGTGATGGAAAGAATAAAACATCATGGAATGAAAGTAGTTATTGATGATGCTCTACCAAAAGAGTTGAATGATATGACTGCAACACTTCAAAAAGTGAAAGCTTTAAAACCAGACTTATTAATCGTTTCGGGTCACTCTAAAGGTGCAATGACAGGTGTGAAACAAATTACTGACCTTAAAGTAGATGTTCCACTAATTGCTATGACGCACTGTGATGCTGCAAGTATTAATAAAAAATTAGGTGCTGGAAATGGTGACTACGTACTTTGTGGTTCTCAATGGCATAAATCTTTAACTTATAAAGATAATTACTTTGGATCAGCTTCTGATTATGCAAAGTTATTTGAAAAAGTTTACGGTTATGACCCACCATATCAAGCAGCAGAATCTTCTGCAGCTTTGCTTGTTTTCAAAGATGCTTTTGAAAGAGCGAATTCTCTTGATCAGAAAAAAGTAAGAGATGCTTTAGCAAAAACAGATATGATGACTTTTTACGGCGGTGTTAAATTTAATGCCGGTGGTCAAAATACAAGTAAACCTATGGTTATGTTCCAAGTCCAAAAAGGAGAAAACAAAGTTGTTGCTCCTGTGAAATGGGCTCAGGCTAAATTAATTTGGCCAGCTCCTAAATGGGCGGACAGAAAATAGTCTAATCTTTTAAATGAAGCCGCCCTAGCAATAGGGCGGTTTTTTAAATTAAAAAAATATGATTTTATTACAGGCACCTTTTTTGAATCTTCAAGCATTGCTTGATGGACTTATGGTTGGAGCTATTTTTGCTTTTGTAGCTTATGGAATGGCTTTAGTGTGGGGTGTAATGAACATCATTAATATTGTTCAGGGTGAGTTTGTGATTCTAGGTGGTTATATAACATTTACTTTTTATAAGATGGGATTATCACCCTTTATAGGAATACCTTTTTCTTTTTTACTTTTATTTTGTCTTGGTTTTTTAATTTATCGAACCATAATATTTAGGGTCGTCAGTAGAGATATGTTTATTTCTATATTGGCAACTTTTGGGATTAGTATCGTTGTTCAGCAATTAATGAATATTGGATTTGGATCACAAGTTGAAACAGCTAATTCAGGTTTAGGAACAAGTTTTTTATTTGATGGAAATATTACTTTATCTCACATTAAAATATTTTCATTTATAGTCTGCTTACTTGGTGCTTCAGCAGTAATCTATTTTATGAAAACATCAAAATTAGGTAGAGCTATCAGAGCGACAGCGCAAAATGCTAGAGCTGCTAGAATTCTTGGTGTCGATACAGAAAAAGTTTATTGTTATACCTATGCAATCAATGCTGCAATTTGCGGTTTAGCTGGATCTCTAGTTGCAATGACTTATACGTTACATCCTTATATTGGATTACCTTATACAGTTCGTTCTTTTATGATTGTAATTGTTGCTGGCTTAGGAAACTTTCCAGCAGTTTTAGCATCTGGTTTAGGATTGGGAACAATAGAAGAATTTTCTGCTTACACATTAGGACAAGAGTACAGAATTGGATTTGTGTTTCTTATGCTTGTTCTTATCCTTGTTTATCGAAGCAGGAAACTTGCTAAAAAAAGAGAGTATTTAAAATAATGTTTGCTGATTTTGATAAAAAAGAACTAACTGGCTTAGCATTTTTATTATTTTTAGGAATCTCCACTCCTTATTTGTTTTCTGGTTATCGAATCCAAATGGCAGAGTTATTTCTTTTTATGGTTTATGCGTCCACATGGAATATCCAAGGTGGGAAAATGGGATATAATACATTTGGGAATATCGTTTTTTTTGGTGTTGGGATGTATGTATGTGCCTCAACTCAAATTGCTGTAGCTTTTCCGTTAGGTGAGTGGACCGCTGCGGGAGGATATAAAACATTTGTTCATACTCCCCAACAATATTTTTTAGGAATACCATTAGGAATTTTATTAGCTGGCATAGTTCCAGCGATTATTGCGTTAATTATTGGATCTGCGCTTTTAGTTTTGAGAGGTCATTATTTTGCAATTGGTACTTTAGGGCTTGGTATTGCTTCGGGAGAGTTTGCAACTAGTTTAGAAATTATTGGCGGTGGTCAAGGAATGACAGTACCGTTTTGGCCAAAAGTTGCAGGCTTGCCTCATACATTCTTAGGTGGAGGAGTAAATTTTTTCTTCACATTGAGCTTTCTTTTATTTTTAGCAGTATTTTTCTTTTTACGATGGTTATACAAAACTCGTTTCGGATTAATCCTTACGGCTATTAGAGATAATGAAGACAAAGCTGAATCAATGGGTATCCCAACAATGCATTACAAAGTTACAGGATGGGTTTTTTCAGCATTCTTCATGGGTATTGCTGGTGGAATATTTGGAAATATTAATGGTTATATAGAGCCAACTGAAGTTGCGTTTGCTGGTGCCACTGTTGGTGTGTTTATGGTTTTAATGACTATCTTAGGTGGAAAGGGGACTTTATGGGGTCCAATAATTGGTGCATTCATATTTCAATTATTTAAAGAGTTTTTCTGGACTTATTTTTTAGGTTGGCAGTTAGTTGCTCTCGGAGCATTAATCATTGGAATAATTATTTTTTTCCCAGAGGGTATTATGGGAATGTTGCGTCAAAAATATCCTGCATTATTTGGAGAGGTAGTTGATGAAGAAGCTAGGCTTGCTCAAGTTACTATAAATACTGATGACTAAAATTTTAGAAGTAACAGATGTTAGCAAAGCTTATGGTGGCGTTAAAGCCAATGAAGATATTTCGTTATCTATTGATCAAGGTTCTATCGTTGGATTGATTGGTCCAAATGGATCAGGAAAAACAACATTATTTAATTCAATTGTTGGAGCCCATCCAATTGACAAAGGTTCGATTAAATTTAACAACGAAGAATTGTCTACTCTTACTGTAGATCAAATTTCAAGACGTGGATTGTTAAGAACATTTCAGCAAACAAAAATTTATGGGCAAATGACTTGTATGATGAATATGAAAATCAGCAAAAAACTCACTGGAAAATTTTCAGATATGTTTCAAACAATACCAAAAGAAGTAGAAGAGGAGGCAGAACAAATTTTATCTTTTGTAGGATTGTATCAAAAAAGAAATTTACGAGCAGGAGAATTGTCATTTGGTCAGCAAAAATTATTAGAACTTGCCATGGCATTAATTAATGCACCCAAAATGTTAATCTTAGATGAACCGACAGCTGGTATTAACCCAACTTTAATCAATGGTATTGTCGATAGATTAATTAAAGTTAATAAAAAATATAATATTACTCTTTTTGTTATAGAACATAATATGAGAGTCATAATGAACTTGGCCCAGAAAATTTATTGTATGGCTTACGGAAGAATTTTAGCCGAAGGCAAGCCTGAGGAAATAAAAAATGATAAAAAAGTTATAGATGCTTATTTGGGAGCAGCACATTAGTTATGGCAGAAGAAAAAAAAATACGAGGTTATGGAGAAGGAAAAACTGATACAGTAGTGTCGGTTGATGAAGTTTTAAAAGAGTCAGAAAAAATTAAAGCCAAAGTATCCAACGAGGATTTATTAAGCTTATCAAATAATGCTAAATTTTTAGAAATTAACGGTTTGCAAGCTGGTTATGGCAAAATGCAAATTTTACATAATTTTAATTTGTTTATCGGTAAGGGCCAATCCCTTTGTTTAATTGGGCCAAATGGCGCTGGTAAATCTACCGTACTTCACTCAATTTATGGTTTTACGGATATCTATGACGGAAATGTAATTATTGAAGATAAAAACGTAACTACTCTTACTCCAGCCGATAAACTTAAAAATGCTGGAGTTGCTTACATCTTACAAGATAATTCCGTATTTCCTGACATGACAGTGGAAGAAAATTTACTGATGGGAGGTTTTATCAAGGATAACGTTGAACAGTCCAAAGTAGCAGCGGAGGAAGTGTTAAAAAAATATACAAGATTAAATGAAAGAAGGAATCAAAAAGCAAAAAATTTATCTGGTGGTGAGAGAAGATTATTAGAAATTTCCAGAGCGCTTATTATGAATCCAGAAATTCTTTTAGTTGATGAACCATCTATTGGTTTGGAGCCAAAATTTATTGATATGGTCTTTGAAATTTTAGGAGATCTTCAAAAAAATGAAGGCAAAACAATAATAATGGTAGAGCAAAATGCTAAAAAAGGTCTAGAGTTTGCTGATATTGGTTATGTGCTTGTTTCTGGAGAAACAGTGATGGCTGATACTGGAGATAGACTTTTGGCAAATCCTGAGGTAGGCAAGTTATTCTTAGGAGGATAACTAATCTAATTGTTTACATCTTTATCGTTTAGACAAGGCATTAAACATGCCATGGGTATTCCAGCCGTGGGTCTTGGCTCAAGCATGTTTGCATTTGGAGCTTATCTAAAAAGCTCTGGGTTTGATCTTTTTCAAAGTTTTGCTTCTAGTTTTTTTACCTTCGCATTGCCAGGTCAATTTGTTATGGCAGAAACATTAGTTGCCGGAGGAACTTTACTAAATATTTTTTTAGCTGTTTTTTTAACGAATGCCAGACTGTATCCGATGACAGTCAATCTAATACCAGTGATAAGACATCCTTACTATCCTAAATGGAAATATTATATTCTTGCACATTTTATAGCAGTGACAGCCTGGTTTAATATGTTTGCAATCCACAAAACATTACCACAAGAGGAAAAGTTTGATTATTTTTTGGGTCTTGGAGGTTTTTTATGGATCAACTCTGTTCTGTGTACTGTTTTGGGTTTTTTAATTTCTGATTTTGTATCCCATAAAATTTTAGTTGGCTTAGTATTTATTAACCCTATGTATTTTTTAGTAATGACCATAAGTAACTTAGTGGAAAAAAAATTAATTACTTCTATCTTACTAGGTTCTTTTTTTAGTATTTTGCTTTTTTATATTATGCCTGATTGGTCTATTGTTATTTCAGGTTTATTGGCAGGAACCATCGGTTTTTTTATTTTTAGGAAAGAAACTAATGACCAGTAATTATATCTATCTTTCTATATTAGTTGCTACCGTTGCTACTTATTCTTGTAGAGCTTTTGGAGTCTTTAGTTCAAGAAATCTATCAACGGAAAGCCCAATTTTTCATTGGATTAAATGTGTTTCAATTGGAATTATTTCAGCAGTGATTACCAAGATAATCCTATTTCCCTCGGTGGGACTTTTAATCGAGTCTTCTTTGGCAAGTAGAGTAATTTCAACTTTAGTTGCGTTAGGAGTATATTTTCTATTTAAAAAGAACGTGATATTATCTATTTTTGTAAGTACGATGACTTTTTTACTAATTAATTTTTATATCTAGTTTATGGAAAAAATTGCGGGCCTGATCACATCTCATCATTCATCTAGCAAAAGACTTTTAAATATTCTCATTCAAAATAGTTATTTAGATCAAATTAAAGAAAAGTTTGATCATTATGATTTGTTAGATATTGAATACAAACCTTTTTTACGTTTTCATATTGCAGATATTTTTAATCAGGTTTTTGACGGCAAAATTCAACAATTATTTCAAGAAACCTTAAAAGACCGTAATCAAGGCGCTTTTGTAATTGGCCCAGAAAAGATGGATCAAAGTAAATATGATACTGATTTTTTAGTAAAAGTTTCAACAGCATTAACCCACTTAGTTGGAACACCAAACTTTGATGCAATGGCTGGAAAATTTTATGCAAGATTTGAAGTGAAACATACAGACAATAGTGATTCTTATTTAAGAAAAGCTTATAAAAAATTAGACCTTCATACAGATGGAACTTATGTAAAAGAAAAAACAGACTGGTTATTGATGATGAAGATGAAGGAAGAGAATGCGAATGGAGGTGAAAGTGTATTGTTGCATTTAGATGATTGGGAGGATCTTGAAACATTCTATAACGATCCAATAGCAAAAGAAAATTTCATTTGGGGATCACCAAAAAGTAAAAACGTTGAATATAAAATTGAACATCCTGTTTTTTTTACTGATCAAGATGGAAAACCAGTCATATCTTATATAGATCAGTTTCCAGAACCAAGATCATTGGAGCAAGGTTTGTTTTTAAATAGACTTTCAGAGTCCCTTGAGAACAGTAAAAAACACATTGCTTTTAAGTTACCTCCTGGTTATTCCATTTTTTCTAATAATTATTTTTTACTGCATGGTAGAAAAGCTTTTCAATCTAGTCCTAATCTTTATAGAGAACTGTTAAGACAGAGAGGAACTTTTTATCAGTGAAAATAGTTTCGATTTTATTAATATTTTTTTTTTATTCCTCTAGTGTGTATTCCCAAAATAAAACTGCAGTTTTTGCTGGCGGATGTTTTTGGTGTATGGAAGAAGCATTTGAAGCTGTAGATGGCGTTGACAAAGTAGTTTCTGGATACACTGGTGGTACAACAAAAAATCCTAATTATGAGCAAGTAACCAATCAAAACACAGGTCATTACGAGGCCGTTTTGATTTCCTATAATCCGCAAAAAATATCTTATGCTAAATTATTAGATATTTTTTGGAAGAACGTAGATCCTTATGATGATGAAGGTCAATTTTGCGATAAAGGACCTAGTTATTTATCAGCTATCTTTTATAGCAATGATGAGGAAAAATTATTGATTGAAGATTCTGTTAAGCGTTTAACACAAATTAACACCAAATTAATTGCTACAAAATTTCTGAAGTTAGATATTTTTTATTTAGCGGAGGGTTATCATCAAGATTACTA
>VTPD01000037.1 GCA_008638015.1 Pelagibacteraceae bacterium
GGATGTGTCTCTATTCCAAGAAACACTGCGAATGTTTGTTCCATTTTTTCTGATAAGTATTTTTGGTTTAAAAATGCCGAAGCTACAGAAAAAAAATGGGGCGCACCCATTGAACTTCAAATGGCTATTATTAAAAAAGAGAGTGGTTTTGATTGGTTAGCAAAGCCTGAAAGAACAAAAATTTTTAAGATTATCCCTTGGAAAAGGCCATCCAGTTCTTTTGGTTATTCTCAGGCAGTAAAAGGCACTTGGGAAATGTATAAAAAAGATACAGGTAATTCACTTGCGTTAAGAGCAAGATTTGCTGATTCATCTGATTTTATTGGGTGGTATGTTCACAACACTTATAAGCGATTAAAAATTAGCAAAACTAATTATTACAGACAGTATTTAGCCTATCACGAGGGTTGGGGAAATTATAAGCATTATAAGAAAAAACCAAATGTTGTCTCATATGCTAAAGAAGTAGATAATTTAGCTCGAAAATATAGAAGCCAATTAAAAAATTGTAGAAAAGGATTGAGCCGAAATAAATATATTTTATTTTAATTATAATTTTTTAATTGTTTATTAAGCTCAATTTCAACTGCATCAATTCGTTGGGTATTTTTTCCAATCATTAAATAAATAACGGGAATAATATAAAGAGTAAAAAAAGTAGAAAAGATCATTCCTGAAAAAATAACTACACCAATGGTTAGTCTACTTGCTTCACCAGGACCTGATCCAATGATTAACGGAACAACACCAACAATCGTAGATAAAGATGTCATTAGGATTGGTCTTAAACGAAGTTTGCATGCATTAATAACTGCTTTTTCAATATTTTGACCTTCAATTCGTAATTGATTTGCAAATTCTACAATTAAGATTCCATTTTTAGCAGAAAGTCCTATCAGAATAATCAATCCTATTTGACTGTAGATATTTAACGAACTACCAGCAACTAATAATCCTATAATACCTCCAAAAATAGCAAGTGGAACTGTAAGCATGATAGTAAATGGATGTCTCCAACTTTCAAATTGAGCAGCCATTGATAAATATGCAGTGAATAACGCAAGAATAAATATTAGATAAATACCTACATTTGTTTTTTTATATTCTTCAGACTCACCTTTGTAAGCAATTCTAACTTCAGCAGGTAATTTTTCTTTTACAACATTTTGTAAATAAGTAAGGGCTTCATCCAACGAGTAGTTTTCTGTAATTCTTGCTGATATCGTCACAGCTCTTTGTCTATTGTATCTGCTTAAGAAAGGCGCAGTTGCATTTTCAGAAATAGTTACAATTGAAGAAAGGGGGATTAGTTTACCAGTTGCTTCCGATCTAACATAAATTTTGTTTAAATTAGAAGGTTCATTTCTATTTTGAATGTCTCCTTGAAGAATAATATTGTATTCCTTTCCGTCATTAATAAAATTTGTAACACTTCTTGATCCAAACATGGTTTCAATAGATCTACCAATCGCTTCAATAGAAACACCTAAATCAGCTGCTTTTTGGTTATTAATTTCTACTTTTAATTCTGGTTTTGTAAGCTCATAGTCATCTTCAATACTAACTAAACCAGGATTTTTTCTAGCTTCAGCTTTAACGATTGTTTTCCATTCTTGTAATTTTTCATAAGAATTACCAAGCAAGACAAACTGCACTGGTTTTTCAACTCCACCTGATCGAATAGATTGAGGCATTACAGGAAATGATACAACTCCTGGAACTTTACTAATTTTTCCAAATGCTTCCCTTAAAATTAGCTGTCCTGATCTTTTTCTTTTGCTCCAATCTTCCAGTAAGACAATAATAAACGCTGAATTTAACTGCTTGCTACTTTTTCCAAATCCTGGAACTCGTAAAAGCAATCTTCTTATTTCTCCTTTGCCAACCTCAGGTAAAAATAATTTTTCAATTTCTTCTGCTTTGCCAGAGGTATAGTTAAAGCCAGAGCCTTCAGCAGCTTTGACAATAATAAAGAAAACACCCCTATCTTCACTTGGAAGTAACTCTTTTTTAGAGATAGTGAATAAAAAACCGTTTGCAATTAAGATAAAAAATAAAAAAGCAATAACTGACTTTTTTCTTTCAATAATGAAATTTAATGTTTCTAAATAAAACTTATCAAATTTTTCTAAATAAAAATTAAATTTTTGTACAATTTTTGGTTTATTTTTTTTTATTTTTAAATACTTCGACCCAATCATCGGAGACAAACTAAGCGCAACAAAGCTTGAAATGATAACTGCAAAGGACAATGTTACAGCCATCTCCATAAACAATCTTCCAATTAATCCTTTAATAAAAACTAGCGGTAAAAATACAGATACAAGTACAACGGTTGTTGCAATAATCGCAAAAGCAACTTGTTTAGATCCTTTGAAAGAAGCAACTAAAGCACTTTCTCCTTCTTCCATTCTTCTATAAATATTTTCTCCCATCACGATAGCGTCATCCACGACAATTCCAATTGCAATAACGAGAGCCATCAAAGTAAATAAATTTAATGTGAAACCAATTAAATAAATTGCAAGAAATGTAGAAATTAAACAAACTGGAATTGCAACAGCTGGTATAATTACAGCTGTTAAGTTTCCTAGAAATAAATAAATAATGATAACAACTAATAAAATAGCAATGAAAATTGTTTTATAAACTTCTTCAATCGCACCTTCGATATATGTCGATCGATCAAAAGAAACATTCAGACTAGATCCTTGTGGCAATGTTGGAGTAATTTCTTTTACTTTTTGTTTAATTCTGTTTGCAACCTCAATCGTGTTTGCAGTGGATTGCTGATAGATTCCAATTCCAACAACTTTGTTGCCGTTTCCTTTAAATAAAGTACTAGAATTTAATGCACCAAACTCTATTCTTGCAACATCGCCAAGCTTAGTTAACGAACCATCATTATTTCTTTTTAAGACTAGTTCTTTATAATCCTTAAGTCGTTGATAGGCTTTTTCTACTTTAATTGTTAAGTCAATATTTTTAGATTCAATTTTTCCTGCAGGAAATTCGACATTTTGTTTACGCAAAATGCTTTCTAGTTCCTGTACAGTTATATCCCTTGCAGCCATAGCAGTCGGATCCAGCCAAACTCTTAGAGAAAGCTCTCTTTCTCCACCTAGTCGAATTAATCCAACTCCATCTACGTTAGAAAAATAGTCTTTGAGGTATCTATTTGCATAATCTGTGAGCTCTAAATCAGACATATTTGGGCTCTGAAATGCAAGCCACATAGTGGTTGTTCTAGCTGCAGAGGCTTTAGTAATTTGAGGAGGTTCTGCCTGTTCCGGTAGTTCATCTACAATACGAGCAATTCTGTCACGAACATCATTAGCTGCGATATCTAGATCAACATTTAAATCAAACTCTAAGTTAATAGTAGATCGCTCATCTTCACTTGTTGAATCAATAGAGACTACTCCTGGAGTTCCACCTACTCTATCTTCTATTTTTTGGGTAATCTGGGCATCAATAATTCCGGCTGATGCTCCTTTATAATCTGTCCTAATAGATACTTTTGCTGTTTCAACATCGGGTAATTCTCTTAAAGGAATTTTATTAAAAGTTACAATTCCAAATAAAACCAGAACAATGCTCATTACAGAGGCAACTACTGGTCTTTTAATAGACAGGTCTGTTAAAAACATTTTAATCTACCGTTTTTACAATTTTAACTTTACTCTTTGGCCTTACTTTGTTTGTTCCCTCAGCTAAAATTAAATCATTTTCATTTAATCCAGATAAAATTTCTACTTTGCCAAAATTTCTTCTGCCGATAGCTACTTTTGCCTGCGCAATTTCATTATTATTAATTTTATAAATATATTTATCATCTCCTTGAATTAGCAAAGCTTCTTCTGGAACACCTAATGATTGTTTTTCATTAAAAATTACTTTTGCATTTAGTAGCATACCTGGAATTAATTCTTCATTTTCATTTTGAATTTTTGCCTGAACTAGAATTGATCTAGTAGTTGGATCTACGCGCGAGCTAATGGTCTCTATAATACCTTTGAAGATTTTAGGAAAAGCGTCCGTTGATACTTCCACTTTTAATCCTTGTTTGATAACACCTAAATAATTTTCAGGTAATTTAATATCAAGTTTTAAAAATTTGATATCATCAAGATTTGCAATAATAGAATTTTCACCGCCTAAAATTCCAGGAGTAATTTCTCGTTTACCAATTCTACCATCAAATGGTGCAATAATTTTTTCATTATTAACTAATGTTGCAATTACGGTTCCTTTTTTAACATAAGGATATGAATCAAAGTTGACCGAGCTAACTAAATTGTCTTTCTTGATTCTAATAGAGTACGATTGATTTGATATGGCAGTTCCAAAACTTTCAATCTGATTATAAAATTGAGAATATTTAACTTTTGTAGCTATAACGCCAACTGGTGCTTTTTTACTTTCAGCAATTTTTACAGAAATTTTTTGGGCAATAATCGCTCTTCCACCGATTATCGCTGCCAGGATGATAGTGATAACTGATAGAAAAATAATTATTTTAGTTTTTGTTTTCATTGTAGAGGTGGTTAAATATCACCGACTGGTTGCAATTAAAATGGTTATAAATTGGCGTATTTTGAATTTTTCTAGGTAAATAACTGTTCTTTTGTAGCCCATTCTGTCCATGAACCATCATAAACACACACAGTTCCATCAGTCACAATATTAAATGCTTTCCCGATAATACAAGCCGTTACACCAGACCCACATGAAAAAACGACTGGTTTAGTTAAATCAATTTTTAATGTTTTAAATTTTTTTTCCAAAACTTTTTTTTCTAAAAAACATTTTGTTTCACTGTCGATGCATTCATTCCAAGGCAAGTTGATACTATTTTGTATATGACCACTTTTTAGGTTTTTTCTTGGTTCCAGCTCTTTTCCTAAAAACCTACCAGAGCTTCGTGCATCAATTAATTGAAAATGATTATTGGCAATATTATTTTTTATTTCATCATAATTTTTTGTCATAAAATTATTTTCTGTACATTGAAATAAAGCCTTAGGATATTTTTTCCCCTTACCAGTTTCAATTTCTTTTTTTTCTTTAAGCCATTTTGGCAAACCACCATCTAAAATAGAAACATTTGTATGACCATAATAAAGAAACATCCACCATACTCTTGGTGAACTGAAGGCCCCTAGGCTATCATACACTATAATATGATCATTATTGGAAATGCCAATTTCGCCAATCATTTCTGAAAAAAGTTTATCTGATAATAATGTATGAGGAAGCACATCTCCCTTTACAGAGAATTCATCTAGATCAAAAAAAATTGATCCAGGAATATGAGCTATCTCAAATTCATTTTTCCCAATCCTTCCTGTATCTGGCATATGCCAAGAGCAATCTAAAATTTTTATATTTTTATTAAAAATATTTTTTCGCAACCACTCAGTACTAACTAATGCCATATTTCTTTTTCATTTTGAGATTATAATGTTGATGATATTCTTCGGCAGGATAAAAAGTAGTTGCTTTTGTAATCTCTGTAACAATTTTTCCATTAAACTTATTGATATTTAAATTTTTTTTTGATTCTTCAGATTTTATTCTTTGTTCTTCATTGGTATAAAAAATTGCAGATCTATATTGTGTTCCTACATCTGGGCCTTGTCTATTTAAAGTTGTAGGATCATGTATTTCCCAAAACGTATTTAATAGTGTTTCAAATTTAATAATTGTTTCATCATATTCTATTTCGATAGCTTCAGCGTGATTGGTATCGCCAGTACAGACGTCTTCGTAAGTAGGTGATTGTGTATTGCCACCGATGTAACCGACTGTGGTTTTGGTTACTCCATCCATCGCATCATAGATTTCTTGAATACACCAAAAACAACCAGCAGCGAAAATAGCTTTATTCATTTGAAATTACTTATACTAAGATCTTGAACCATGGTAAAATAATTCCAATGTTATCTTCAAATCAAATAGGAGCCATTTATATGGCTATAAGTGCCTTAAGTTTTTCTATCATGGATGTTTTGGTTAAATTTATGTCAGCAACTTATCCTACGGGAGAAATTATTTTTTTTAGAGGTTTTTTTGGACTTATTCCCATTATTTTTATTATTCCACGAGAAAGATATAAAAATTTTTTTCAAACTACTAAATTAGCTCTGCATTTGACCAGGGCCATCATTGGAGCTATTGCAATGATTGGAATTTATTTAGGTGTAAAATTTTTACCATTAGCGGATGCAATCACTATTACTTTTGCGGCACCTGTGTTTGCAACTATTTTTTCAATGATTATTTTGAAAGAGCAAGTCAGAATGTACCGTTGGGCAGCAATTATCATTGGCTTAATTGGTGTTGCTGTAGTTTTAAAACCAGGAACAGATATGTTTACAATTTATTCTTTATTTCCAATTTTATTTTGTGTTGGATTTGGAATTATAGCAGTTCTAATTAAAAAATTATCCGAAACCGAACCTGATTATTTAATAGCAATTTACTTTACACTAACATTAATTGCCGTTGGCGCATGTTCTTTATTTTTTACATTTGTAATTCCAAGTTTACAAGATTTGTTGCCGCTAATAGCCATTGGAATTGCCGGATCGACTGGAAATATATTCTTAACCATGTCTTTGCGCAAAGGATCAGTATCTACTGTTACGCCTATTAAATATCTAAGCTTAGTATTTGCAACCATATCCGGAATTTTTTTCTTTAACGAAATTCCACATGTTACAACTTTGTTTGGTGCTTTTTTAATTATTTTAAGTTCGGTAATTATTTTCAAAAGAGAGCAAATTAAAAATGTTAAACCTGTTATTACTAGGCAAATATAATTATGACCAAGCCAAGTTATTGGAATATAGCAAAAAAAACTTTATCCAAGAAAGATAAAGTGTTAAAAAAAATTATCCTTAATTATTCGGGAAGCTTAGTCTCAAGAAAAGATCCATTTTATTCGTTATGCAAATCAATTATTGGTCAGCAAATCTCTGTTCAGGCTGCAAATGCCGTATGGAAAAAATTTTCTTTGAAAGCAAAAAAGATTAAACCAAAAAATATTTTAGATTTAAATAAAAGACAGCTTGCTTCTTGTGGTTTATCTAGACAAAAAATTGAATATCTAAAAATTCTTGCAAAAAATTTTTATGACAAAACAATTGATATGAAAAAATTAAAAAAAATGAATGATGAAGATGCAATTCAATATTTAACTCAAATTAAGGGAATAGGCAGGTGGACAGCTGAAATGTTCTTATTTTTTAATCAATTAAGGCCAGATATTTTTCCTGTTCAAGACATTGGCTTGTTAAAAGCTAT
>VTPD01000038.1 GCA_008638015.1 Pelagibacteraceae bacterium
CCATAGCAATAGTGGTGTTACGTTTTCGAAAAAGTAAAAAGCTTGAAGTTACGTTACATAAAGACGACCTTTAATTTTTTGAAACTTGCACCGATTGAAGTAAAATATCTTCAATTAAATCATGCTTAAAAAATTATTTGTTTTTTTATCTTTTTTGTTATGCGCCAATGTTTCTTATTCTAAAAATGATGCCTATTTAGAACTACTAAGAGATTATGATGAGGCTTTGTATAAAGTTCGATATGAAGAGGATCAAAAAAAATTACTTATAAAACTATCTAAAAAAGCAACCGCACTAGTAAATCAATATCCAAAGGATGCTGCCATCAAGGCCTGGACAGGAATTATTTTTGCAGCTGAGTCAAAATACTATACGTTGAATTTATATAAGGCCAATAATCGCAAGAACAAAGCTATTCAATTCTTAGAGCAAGCAAAATCTATGGATGCAAATTTACAAAAAGGAATTATCTATACTTCACTTGGTCTTTTATATTTAGAAAAATCAGGAGATAAATTTGATCAACTTAGTAAGGAATATTTACTCCAAAGTATTCGCTTGGACCCCCAAGGATTAGAAAGTAATTTTGCTTATGCAAAGTATTTATTTAAGAAAAAAAAATATTTAGAAACCTTAAAGCATTTAGCATTAGCTACGGACGCACCATTGCGCTCTGATCGAAAAAGAGCTGATAAAAGAATTAAGTTTGAGGTACGTCAGTTTGTAGATAAAGTAAAAATTCAATTAGAGCAAAAATCATAACATTTCTATGTCTTCTAAAGCTTTTATTATTTTAGGAAATCAATTATTTCCCACTGTTCATCTTAAAGATTACAAAGACCATATTTTTTTCATGGCGGAAGATTATGGCCTTTGTACTTATGTTAAACATCATAAGCAAAAAATTTTACTTTTTTTATCTGCCATGCGTTCTTACGCGGAAGAATTACAAACAGCAAAGCTGAAAGTTACTTATTATAATTGCGAACATAAGTTATTTACAAAAGATTATGAGGCAAAATTATTAGATTTTATTCAAGCTAATAAAATTACAGAAATTACTAGTTTTGAAATTGAAGATAAATTCTTTGAAACTAGGCTGGTTAATTTTCTAGCAAAACATAAAATCAATTACCACATAGTGCCGTCCCCAATGTTTGTCACAAGTAGAGCTGAATTTACTGAGTATTTGCAGGCTAATAAAAAACCATTTATGGCAACATTTTATAAGCTGCAAAGAATTAAACTCAATATTTTAATCAAAGATAAAAACAAACCCATTGGAGATAAGTGGTCTTTTGATGAAGATAATAGAAAAAAACTTGCGCACAATATCGACATTCCTAAACTAAAAGTTTTTAAACACACCTCTCATACCAAAGAATTAATCCCCTTTATCGAAAAGCATTTTGCTTCACACCCAGGAAATTTAAAAGCATTTCATCATCCAACCACAAGAAAGGATACCATCAAATTATTTTTAGATTTCCTTAATAACAAAATAAAATTATTTGGAGATTATGAAGATTCTATTACCACTAAATCGTATTCTGTATTTCATAGTATGCTAAGTCCTGTGATGAACCTTGGGTTGATCACACCTGGTACCATGATCAAAGAGACTTTGTTGTTTGCTAAAAAAAATAAAGTACCGCTTAATTCTCTAGAGGGTTATGTCAGGCAGGTTATTGGCTGGCGGGAATTTATGCGTGGTATTTACCAAAATTATGAAAAGAAATTACTAACTGATAATTTCTTCCAGCATACTCGAAAGTTAAAGAAGAGTTGGTACGACGGCACCACTGGAATGGTTCCATTAGATCACACCATTAAGAATTGTCTGAACCACGGTTATAGTCACCATATTGAAAGATTAATGGTGGTTTGTAATTTAATGAATTTATCTGGAATTCATCCAAAAGAAGTCTACCGATGGTTTATGGAAATGTATGTCGACTCTTCGGATTGGGTGATGGCACCTAACGTCATGGGCATGGGTTTATTTAGTGATGGAGGAATTTTTGCAACCAAACCCTATATTTGTGGATCAGCTTATATTCTAAAAATGAGTGATCATCCTAAAGGAGAATGGTGTGAGGTGATGGATGGTTTGTACTGGAGATTTATTGATAGGCATAAAAAGTTTTTCTTACAAAATTACCGATTAGCAATGATGGCAAAAATTTTAGAAAAAATGGACAAAGAAAGAAAAAAAAGAATTTTTGCTAAAGCAGATGATTTTATCGCAAAGAATACTATTTAAGAGAAAATTCGGGAACGGCTCTTTAGTAGTCTTACTAAAGAGCCCCCTTTAAATTAGCCTTTCGGCCGAATTCATTTAGAAAAATGAATTCCTATTAGTTTTGTAACTAATGAAGTGTTAGTATTTAACTAACTCTCTTCATGTTTCAGGTGGTGACATATAATAGTCCTCCTCCACTTTTTATCTTTTACTAATTTGGAAAATAAATCAAATAAGGCAAAAAATTTTTTGGGAAAGAAATAATAACGTAAATTCAGAATCTTACGATGAATTGTGGCAAATCCCTTTTGCCACAATTAAAAAAAACTTATGTTTTGTTAGAGATAAAAACAGCAAAGTAAAAATGAAAAAAAAAGTTATTCATTTTCAAGAAGTTAGATTTCTTGATTACAACCTTGCATGCGCATATACTCTTGTTAATTTTTTTCCCAAAATTATTTACCTTGATTTTAGTGTATTTTTTTCGCGTTGCGAATAAGGTGATGTAATCTAGCACCCTGATTACATAGTTTTAGCAAACCACTTGCAGTTGTTATATTTTTTTCTTTTGCTTTATTTAACAAATGTAAAAATAGCCTTGCGGTAATCCAGCAATCTCCCAGTGCAGAATGTCTAATTTGATCATTGGTTCTAATATTAAAATGCTCACATAGGTAAGAAAGATCATAATTTTCTAAATCTGGATACAGAGCTGCAGTTAAATAAATAGTATCAATGCTTGTGATTTTTTTCATACGTTTGGATAAGTCTGAATTTGCAGCATCTTGGTAAATAAATTTTTTGTCAAATTCGATATTATGGCCAATTAAGATACTTTTTTTTAAGAATAAGTTTATTTTGCTTTGTAATTCGGGCAGGGTGGGTTTGCCTCTTACATGTTCATCAGTTATGTGATGAATTTTAACGGATTCCCAAGGAATATCCCTTTCTGGGTTGATTAATTCATCAAGAAATTCATTTTCTTGAATTAATGAATTCCTAATTTTTAAAGCAGCTAAAGATATGATTTTATCGCCCATGCTAGCCTCCAAACCAGTTGTTTCCGTATCTAAAATCACGAAAGAACAGTTGTTGATCTCCAAACCACGAAACAAGCGGTGCGTATCTATATAGGAACGAATAAATTTAAAAATACTCTTCACCGATATCACCCCTTACTTTTTCTTTTAAATCTCTAATTTTTTTAAGATACATTTTCAACACCCTGACTTCTCGGTCCAATAGTTTTTTAGGATCAATAAAGTTTTGAATAGGTAAGCCTTGCTTAGCTCGATTGACCTGATTTTTTAAAAGAATATTAGATAAAAAACGGTGCGCATTTGTAAAAAAATCAGCTTCATGATCTGTGAATACTTCTTTTGATTTTAACTCTTCCAATCTTCCCAGTGTCGAAATTCTATCTACAGAGTGTTTGATAGAATATAAACGAATAGACTCTACCAAAGGAAGTGTTCCAGTATGTTTTAAATTTAACAATCCAATATTATCAGGATCATTTCTTTCTAAAATAAATTGACCAAAAAAACCAATAGCAGGATTACTTTCTTCTTCACTATGATACAAAAATTTTAAGATTTTGTTTTGTTGTAATTGTTGAATTAAATGGGTTCTTAATTCTTCTGCTAGTTCAAATTTTCCATGAACCGATCTAAAATCATACAGCATATCAATATAGCGCATATCTTGTGGTGCATGCTGATTCACCCATGTATTAATTTGTTTTTTCCAATCTGGTAAACTTTTTCTCCACAAAGGATTGCTCGCCATTAAATTTCCTTTACAAAAAGGGATGTCGCAATCATCTAATGTTTTGGTAAAATGTTTTGCTAGTTCTTCAAAATATTGATCTACTTTTTTAGGATCTTCATTTGATGTATCTTCATAAATGATTCCATTGTCTTGATCTGGGTGTAAAAAACTTTCCATTCTACCTCCGGATCCCATAACAATGACAGAGTATTCAGGAATGTCTTGAATAATATTTTTTTCTTTAACTTTTTTTTCTGCAATATTTATAGATCTACGATAAATGACATTATTTAAAAAACTTAAGAGATAACTAATGTCATGAGGAGAAATATTTCGCTCTAACATTTCTTCTGCGATATATATTTGTTGTTTTTTAATTAGCTGTAAACCTTTTTCATCATTTTCATCATAGGTCATCTGATCAATTTGATTCATGATGTCTCCAAGTTCAGCGACAAGCGCATCATTCATTTGTATGATTCCAATAATATTAAAATTGTAATTGAAAACAGGTAAATGCCTAAAACCAAATTTGCGCATTTTTCCAACTGCATGAAAAACTAAATCATCATCAAATACATACTTCACGGGCGCAGACATAATTTGATCAACGGGAGTATTTTCATTCATTTGAAAAACTACTTTGGTTGCGATATCTTTTTCTGTAATCACTCCACAAACACCTTGTTCGTTTTGAATGATCAAAGTAGATTTTTTTTCGTCACGTAACTGCTGAGTAGCTGTGCCGATCGTTTCTTTACTATCCACACAGATATAATCATCCGTCATGTAGTCCATGACCTTTTTGGTAAATAGGTCGACGCTATTCGATCTTTTTTGCATATCTTGATTTATTTTAGCAATTTAATAAAAAAATGCTTATAAAAATGTTGAATTTACTATATTTTTTTTGATATTAAGAATTATTCTCAACAAACTTGACATTGCGAATAATTCTCAATAAAGATGTTTTTCATGACAGAATCGATGCCAATAATCTTAAGCTCTTTCTTTATTCTTTTACGAGAAGGATTTGAAGCTATGCTAATTGCTATGCTTGTCTTTATGTATCTAGACAAGATGAATGCAAAGCACAAAAGACCAGCTGTATTTTGGGGTCTTGCTGCAGGAGTAGTTGCATCTTTAATAATCGCTTTAGGTTTTAAAACAATCGCAGGTGTTACTCATGCCCACGAAGAATTGTTTGAAGGAAGTGTCATGTTAATTGCTGCTGGAATGTTAACCTATGTTGCATTCTTCTGTCACAATGCAAAACAACATGTTGAAGGAAAAGTAGATAATGCAATTGCAACAGGTAGTTCATTTATTTTATCCTTAACTGTATTCTTAGCAATCGTTCGAGAAGGTTTTGAGATTGTTTTATTTTATGCAGCGTTAGTTACATCAGGAATTCAAAGTACACAGCCAGTAATCATTGGAGCACTTGCAGGTCTAATTGCTCTAGTCGGTTCTTACTATGGTTTAAATAGAATTACTAAAATTATTCCGATTGGAACTTTTTTTAGAATATCTAGCGTACTACTTTTTGCTATGGCCGTTTACTTTGGTTACGAAGGAGTAGGAGCTTTTGCGGAAGGTCTTGAAGAGTTAAAGATTCTGTAAGATTTGCAAATATTTCACTATCAATTTATTTTAATTATTAACAAGGAGAACAACAAGTTATGAGTAAAGCAATGTCCAATGGTTCAGGAAAATGTCCAGTCATGCATGGAAGTATGACACAATCGGATCAATCACCAACTGCTTGGTGGCCGAAATCTTTAAATTTAGATATTTTGCATCAGCACGACACAAAAACAAATCCACTACCAGATTTTAATTACAAAAAAGAAGTAAAAAAATTAAATTTCAAAGCGTTAAAAAAAGATTTATTAAAATTAATGGAAGATAGCCAAGATTGGTGGCCTGCAGATTTAGGAACCTACTCTGGTTTGTTTGTCAGAATGGCTTGGCACTCAGCAGGAACTTACCGAATTGCAGATGGTCGTGGTGGAAGTGGAACTGGCAATCACAGATTTTCTCCATTAGATTCTTGGCCAGATAATACAAACTTAGATAAAGCAAGAAGATTGCTTTGGCCAATCAAGAAAAAATACGGAAATAAATTAAGCTGGGCAGATTTAATGATCTTAGCTGGTAATATGGCTTATGAACATGCTGGATTAAGAACCTATGGATTTTCTTTTGGAAGAGAAGATATCTGGCATCCAGAAAAAGATGTGTACTGGGGTTCAGAAAAAGAATGGTTACAAGATTTGCGATATAAAAAGAAAGAAGACCGTACCTCATTAGAAAATCCATTGGCCGCAGTGGTGATGGGATTGATTTATGTGAATCCCGAAGGAGTGGGCGGAAAACCAGATCCGTTAAAAACAGCGCACGATGTGAGAGAAACCTTCGGCCGAATGGCAATGAATGATGAAGAAACTTGTGCATTAACGGTAGGTGGTCACTCTATTGGAAGAGCACACGGAAATGGTGATGCTTCTAAATTAGGAAGAGAACCAGCTGCTGCTGACATTCATGAGCAAGGTTTAGGCTGGAACCAAAAAAATGGTTTAGGAAAATATCAAGTGACTAGTGGTATTGAAGGTGCTTGGACTTCTAATCCGGATAAATGGAACTATGAATATTTAGATCTATTATTAAATTATGAGTGGGAACTGAAAAAAAGTCCAGCAGGAGCTAATCAGTGGGAACCGATTAATTTACCTGAACATAAAAAACCTAGAGATCTAGAAAATCCAAAAGTTAGACATAACCCAATCATGACGGATGCGGATATGGCAATGAAAATGGATCCAAGTTACAGAAAAATCACGGAGCGTTTTTATAAAAATCCAAAATACTTAGATGAAGCATTTGGAAAAGCTTGGTTTAAATTAACTCATAGAGATTTAGGCTCTAGAGCGAATTACATTGGACCCTGGGTACCAAAAGAAGAATTAATTTGGCAAGATCCAGTTCCTACCAATAAAAAGAAATTTAATGTAGAGAGTGCAAAAAAATTAATTGCGAAAACAAAAATTAGTAGCAGTGATTTAATTGCAACAGCATGGGATAGCGCCAGAACCTACCGAAGAACAGATAAACGAGGCGGTGCGAATGGTGCACGAATTCGTTTAGCTCCTCAAAATAAATGGGAAGGTAATG
>VTPD01000003.1 GCA_008638015.1 Pelagibacteraceae bacterium
AAACCCTCAGAAAGAAATTTCTGGGGGTTTTTTATTTAAAATGTTTAAGAAATTTATTATTTAAAAATTTTTTAGAAACAAATAAACAAGCTGAGCTTTTTAAGATATTTCCATCCGTAATTACTCTCAAGTTGTTTGCTTTCAACGTAGATCCTGTTGATGTAATATCTGTAATGAGTTCTGCTGAACCTGTAAAAGGATATGATTCCGTAGCACCAAGGCTTGGCATAATTCTAAATTGACTTACTCCTTTCGATAAGAAAAAAGCTTCGGTTAAATTTGGATATTTTGTAGCCACCCTCATTCTTCTTCCATATTTTTCTTTAAATTCAAAACTCACCTCCTCAAGGTCTGCCATATTCTGCACATCTAGCCAGTCCTTCGGTACAGCAACAACCAGATCTGCAAATCCAAAGTTTAGTTTTTGTAATAATTTAACATTTTGGGAGTAAATCTCTGGAAATTCTTTCAATAAATCTAAACCGGAAATACCCATATCGAGTGTTCCATCATTTATTCTCTCGATAATTTCTTTTGCGTGTAAGTAAATTCCTTCTATTTGATTATTATTTTTTATATTAAAAAAATAATTTCTTTCACCAAATGCATTAACTACTTTAAGATTTTTCTTTTGAAAAAATTTTAAGGATTCTTCCTTTAATCTACCTTTGCTGGGTAATGCTATTTTAATTTTATTCATTTTATAAATTAATTAATTGATTCAGATTAATTGCTCCGCCTAAGGATGGAATATTTTTTTTGTAACCTAAAGTTTTAAGTAAATTGTTATATTCACCCCCTCTTGCAAGCTCAATTATTTGATTTTTTTTCTTAATATAAGCCAAAAAAACTAATCCCGTATAATACTCTGTATTTCTTCCAAAATCAGTTTTAAAGGTAATAGAATATTTTTTTCCAATTTTTTTATTAATAAAAATGATTTTTTTTAAATAATTTTTTATATCCTTTGCTGATAATTTATTTTTGTTGAAAAAATCAATAATAACTCTTTCAGTTTTTTGTAATGGAATTTTAATATTTAAAAAATTTTTTATTATTTTAACATTTTTTTTACCTTTGTAATTATCTCTTGGATCTTTAAGTTTTTTTTTAAATCTTTTAACTATTTCAGCAACAGTTCTACCTGCAATTATTTTATTTTGATCCATTTGTTCTAAATCTTTTAGTCTTTGCGTATCAACATCAATAGTTACTTGGTCAAGATCATAATTAGTTTCCAATCTTTTTAATAAATCAGAAAAATACTCTCTTCGAGAAAAATGCCTAATAAGTCTTAACTTCCATCTTTCAGGTAGATCCAAAGATTCTATTAATATTTTAAATAAGCCGATATCTCCTATATTTATTTGCAGTTTCTTAATTTGTTTAATCGGCTCTAGAATTGTATCTAGTAAAATTAAACTTGAATTTTTATTTAATGAGTTAATCAACTCACAACCTAATTGATCAAATACTTTTAAATCACCTTTTTTATTTAACCTATAAGCTGTTCCATAATAACAAAATCGTTCCTCTTTAGTTTTTTTTTCTTGGATATATTTTAAGGCAGTAGAAACAGTTAGGTCGGGTCTTAAACTAACCTCTTTTCCTAATAAATCTCTGTAAGTTAAAGTAGTTTTTTTAAATTGCTCTCCAGATCTTTCTGTTAAAAGACTGGTATCTATTAATAAATCAAGATCTGTAAAATTAAATTTTCTTTTTTTGAAATAATGTAAAATTTTTTTGGAAAAATCTTCTTTTAATTTTTTTTTCTCAAGCCCTTTTTTCATTATATCAATTCATTTAACAATTGATCAAAAGGTATGGTTTTTTGAGATTCTTCAGATTGCTTCCATTCACTTCGATCTTTAATATTTTCGGATATTTTTTTTCCCACATTTAAATTTTTAATAGTTACTAAATTCTTGCTAACTTCATCTTCTCCGCACAAAATGACGTAATCACATCCTCTTTTATCTGCATATTTTAGCTGGGACTTAATATTGGATGTTCCTGAATAAATTTCAGAACTAATATTTTTGTCACGAAGCGCTTTTAGTACTTTCATATAAAAAGTCATAAATTTTTCGTCAAAAACACATATTAATATTGGTAGTTTTTTTTGCGTCTTAACTTTGTTTTTTTGAATAATTGCATAAATTAAGCGATCTAAACCAACTGAAATTCCTGTTGATGGACATTCTTGATTATTAAATCTTTTAACTAAATCATCATATCTTCCTCCACCACCGATGGATCCAAACTCAATTTCTTCACCTTTTTTATTTTGCACACCGAATGTTAAGTTTGCCTCAAAAATAGGTCCTGTATAATACTCAAGTCCTCTAACGATAGTAGGATCAAAGATATAATTTGTAAAATTGAATAATGAAAAATATTTTTCCATTAATTGCATTTCTGCAATTCCTTCTTGTATTGTTTGATTTCCTTCTGCAATTTTTTTTATATTTTCATAGTTATTTTCTGAAAGATTTTTAATATTTAAAAAACTTATAATTTCTTTTATTTGGTACTCCTCTAGTTCCGCTCCTTTGGTAAAATCACCAGATTTATCTTTTCTTCCTTTTCCCAGAAGATACTGCACGCCCTCGGTACCAACTCTATCTAGCTTATCAATTGCACGAAGTGTAATCGATTGCTTTTGTTCATCAACAATATTTAATTTTTCTAAAAGCCCTTTAGAAAGTTTTCGGTTTGATATCTTAATATTAAATTCATTCTGTTCTAATCCGCAACTTATTAATATTTCTGAAATTAAGATACAAAGTTCCGAGTCTGCAAATAAATTACTTGTTCCAATATAGTCTGCATCAAATTGTAAAAACTCCCTAAATCTACCTGGTCCAGGTTTTTCATTTCTCCAGACAGTCCCTAATTGAAATCTTTTGAAGGGTCTTGGTAGACTGTCAAAATTTTTTGCTGCATATCTTGCCAGTGGAGCAGTTAGGTCATATCGTAAAGAGAGCCATTTTTTTTCGTCTTGAAATGAAAATACTCCTTCAGAAGGTCTGTCTTTATCTGGTAAAAATTTACCAATACTTTCAGTATACTCAAAACTAGGAGTTTCAAGATATTGAAATCCATATTTAGACATAATCTTTTTAATATTTGAAATTAAAAGATCTCGAATAAGAAGCTCTTCTTCTGGCCTATCTGTAAAACCTAAAGGTAAATCACTACTAGGTTTAAAAGTTTTTTTATTCATTGTTTTGGTACAGCTGGGTGGACTCGAACCACCGACATCTGGTTCCACAAACCAGCGCTCTAACCAACTGAGCTACAGCTGCATAATTTTTGTTTATAATATTTTTTTGTGGTTAAATATATAATTCTATTGGCCAAGCAAATGCTCAGCATGAAAATGGTGTCTGTGAGTAGATCTATATATTTTTATCATTGCAATTAGCGGTTGATTATCAATCTAGGAATTAAAATGCAAATAAAAAAAATGGTGGTCTGAGGTGGATTTGAACCACCGACACAAGCCTTTTCAGGGCTCTGCTCTACCAACTGAGCTATCAGACCACGCACAGTCTTTTTCCATAATTTATTTAAATAATCAACGAAAAACTAAACTAAATTTGCTGATTTTAACAAATTGAACACCTGATAAAGAGGCAAACCGACGACATTTGAATAAGATCCATTTAAAGTTTTAACAAATCTTTCTGCATAACCCTGAATTGCGTAAGCCCCCGCTTTATTTCTCCATTCATCTGTTTGAAGATAATCATCAATATCATTTTGATCTAATTTTTTGAACGTTACCTTGGAGCTTACTATTTTTAACTTATTAAATTTTTCATTTTTTAGATAAATGGCAGTTACAACAGTGTGTTTTCTACCAGAAAAAAAATTTAAGAATTTTTTTGCCTCTAAGTGATCTCTTGGTTTACCAAAAATTTTTCTTCCACATATGACAATCGTATCAGCCGATAAAATATTTTTTGTAGGGAATTGATCAAAAACAAAATCACCTTTTTCTTTTGCTAATCTTTTGCAATAACTGATTGGATTTTCTTTTTTTTTAAAACTTTCATCAATTTCTGAAGCCTGAATAAGTTCAGGGATAATATTTATACTTTTTAATAAGTCCAATCTTCTTGGTGAAGCACTTGCTAATACCAGACCACTTATAACTTGGGCCATCTATTTTAATCGGAATGTAATTCGACCTTTAGTTAAATCATAAGGCGTAACTTCAACTAACACTTTATCTCCTGTCAGAACTCTAATTCTATTTTTTCTTAATTTACCAGAAGTATGCGCTAAAATTTCATGATTGTTTTCAAGCTTAACTCTAAACATGGCATTAGGTAACAACTCTGTTACCGTTCCATTAAATTCTAACATTTCTTCTTTTGCCATATAATTAATTATTATTATTTAAGCGTGTCTTAATTGAAAGAGCGTGCGCTTGCAACCCTTCATAATTTGCTAAATCTATTGCCGCCTGCCCTATTTTTTGAATACCTAATTTAGAACACTTTATTAAAGAGGTTTTCTTATAAAAATCTGCAACAGATAAACCGGATGAAAATCTTGCAGTACCAGAAGTTGGCAAAACATGATTTGGCCCAGCAATATAATCTCCTATGGCTTCGGGACTGTAGTCTCCTAAAAAAATTGACCCTGCATTAATAATTTTTTTTTCAATTTTTTCACAATTTTTAATTTTAATTTCTAAATGCTCAGGAGCTATTTTGTTCACTAAATCAATAATTTCATTATCATTTTTACAAATAATAATTGCTCCATAATTTTTTATACTTTTTGCTGCAATTTCTTTTCGAGGCAATTTTGGTATTATTTTTTTTATTTGTGATAACACGCTCTCCGCAAAAGCTTTATTTTTTGTTAACAATATACATTGTGATAACTGATCATGTTCTGCTTGCGATAAAAGATCTATAGCTGTCCAATAAGAATTATTTTCTTTTCCGGCAACTACAGTGATTTCTGAAGGGCCAGCAATCATATCAATTCCTACCTGGCCAAAAACTTCCTTTTTTGCCGTTGCTACATAAATATTTCCTGGACCAACTATTTTATCAACTTGATCCACTGTTTCTGTTCCGTAAGCAAGAGCTGCAATAGCTTGGGCACCACCAATTCTAAATATTTTTTTTACTCCACAAATAGTTGCGGCATATATAACGCCCGCATTAATCTCATTGTTAGGAGTGGGCACTACCGCAATAATTTTTTTTACACCAGCAACAATTGCTGGAATTGCATTCATTAAAACTGTGCTGGGATAGCTAGCTTTGCCACCTGGAATATAAATTCCAACTTTGTTTAAGGGTGTATATTTGTAACCAAGCTGATTATTAAATGCGTCTTTGTATTGAAAAGAATGAACTAATTGTTTTTTGTGAAAAGAATAAATTCTTTTATAAGCAATTTGTATCGCTCTTTTTACCTTAACATCTAAAGTGCTTATTATTTGTTTAATTTCTTTTTTTGATATTAAAATATTTTTTTTATTTAATTTAATATTATCAAATTTTTTTGAATACTGAATAACTGCTTTATCTTTATTCTTTTTAACTTGTTGAATTATTTGAAGAACAATATTTTTATTTATATTAGATTGCTCTCTTTTCGATTCTAAAACTTTAGAAAACTCTTTAGAAAAATTTTTTTGTTTGGTATTTAAAATAAACTTCATTAAATTTTATGTTTTGGTTTATATTTTGTTTTCCAACTATTAGAAAAATCTTCAAGAGTTGAATTAATAAATTCTGTTTCAATAGAAATAACCCCGCCACCAGAAAATATCAACTTCAAATTATAGTTTTCATTTTTTAATTTGATTGCCTCTATTGCCAAAAACTCCAATATTGTAGTTTTTTTCTTAGGATTAATATTTTTGTATTTTGCATTGAGAACTCCATTAAAAACTAATGCAGAACGAACTCTTCTATTATCTCTAAAAACTCCATGCTCGGCATCTTCCCACATAAATCGATTAAAAATACATACAAAGGTTTTATTTTTTATTAAAAACTTTATGTCTTGAGCGACAATTACTGCATCTTGCAAATATGCGGAAAAGATATTTAAATCTTTTTCATCTTTGGCTAACAGTTTTAAATTACCCTGATTATCAAGCATTAATTGTAGTTATTTGTGCTCCACATTTTCTCAATTTTTGGACTAAATTTTCATACCCTCTTTCAAGGTGGTAAATTCTATTAATAACTGTTTTTTCTTTAGTGGATAGCGCTGCTAGAACAAGTGAAACAGATGCTCTTAGGTCTGTTGCCATCACTTCAGCTCCATGCAAGGACTTCACTCCTTTAATAATTGCTAATTTTGTTTTCAAAGTAATATCCGCTCCCATTCGCTTTAATTCCGAAACATGTAAAAATCTATTCTCAAATATATCCTCTTGAACATAAGATGTTCCTTTTGTTAAACACATTAAACTCATTATTTGAGCTTGCATATCTGTTGGAAAACCAGGAAATGGTTTGGTTTTTATTTTGATAGGATGAAGATTTTTTTTTCTATAAATCATAGCTGAATTTGTATTAATAAATTTTATTTGTGCCCCACAACTTTGTAAAATTGTAAAAATATTACTCATATTTTTTATATCAATTTTGTTTAATGTAATTTTTCCATTGGTAATAAGTGCTGCAACAGCATAGGTTCCAGCTTCTATTCTGTCTGGTATAACAGCATGTGATAAACCATTTAATTTATTTACGCCCTTAATAATAATTACTCTCTTTGCTTTAAAAGAAATATTAGCTCCGGCTTTCTTTAAGAATGATACTAAATCTATAATTTCAGGTTCTATCGCAATATTTTTAATAACAGTTGTGCCTTTACATAAGACAGAAGCCATAATTAAATTCTCTGTCGCTCCAACGGATATAGAAGGAAAATTAAGTCTAGTTGAAATTAATTTTTTATCAACTTTTGCTTGAATATATCCTTTTTGTATTTCTATTGAAGCTCCCATTTTTTTTAGCATTTCAATATGAAGATCTACTGGACGTGTTCCAATAGCACATCCGCCTGGTAATGAAACTTGAGCCTTGCCATATTTTGATAATAAAGGACCTAAGACCAACACTCCAGCTCTCATAGTCTTTACAAGATTGTATGGTGCAATAAATTTTTTATTTTTTTTTGGAAATATATGAATTTCATTTTTTTTTGAAAAATAAATTATTTTTTTACCAATATTTTCTAATAACTTACACATTGTTACAATATCTCTAACAAAAGGAATGTTTTTTAAAATCACCTTTTCATCAAAAAGCAAAGTTGCTGCTAATATGGGCAAGGTAGAATTTTTGGATCCTGAAATATCAATGTTTCCAATGAGTTTTTTACCTCCTTGGATCACTAATTTTTTCATTTAAACTTTGGGAAGGGTTACACCTTTTTGCTTCATATATTTTCCTTTTCTATCTGCATATGAAACTTCAGGGTCTTGATCTCCTTTTAGAAAAATAAATTGGCAAGCTCCCTCATTGGCATAAATTTTAGCTGGCAATGGTGTAGTATTTGAAAACTCTAACGTAACATGACCTTCCCACTCTGGTTCTAATGGAGTCACATTCACAATAATACCACAACGCGCATAAGTACTTTTTCCCAAACAAATAACCAAAACATCTCTTGGTATTTTAAAATATTCAACTGTACTTGCTAAAGCAAAAGAGTTTGGAGGGATGATACAAACATCTTCTTTCTTAGTTACAAAGCTTTCTTGAGAAAAGTTTTTTGGATCAACTAATGCTGAATGAACATTGGTAAAAATTTTAAATTCATTAGATACTCTTGCATCATAACCATAAGATGACAGGCCAAAAGAGATGCTTTCTCCTCTTTGTTGTTCTTCAACAAATGGGGATATCATATTTTTTTCCAAAGACATTTTTTTGATCCACTTATCTGACAGGACGCTCATTTATTATTTTTTTCTTTTAGTTTTTTTTGAAATTCTTTTCTTTTTTTAATATTTTCTTTTAACGCGTTAGATAATTTTTCCTTTTTATTATCTTTATCAGCATTAAAAACCATTAACTACTTATTTGGATTTGTTAAATCGTCTAAAGTAATTGGCTTGCTAATATCGTGCATTTCAGTTGGTTCTTCAACTGATGGTTCTGGATTAGTAGAGGCTCTTTTGGCTCTTTTTAAAGCAAGACGCTCTTTGCGCTTTGCTTCTTTCAGCATCGCCCTTTCACCACGCTTAGACTTATAATCATAATGAATACCCATGGCCGAGCCTCCTAAAACTAATTTTACTTAAAAAAATTATTCTTTTTTCAAGTTTACAGCAGATGGACCTTTTTTTCCATCCTCGATATCAAAAGTAAGTACATCTCCCTCGTCAAGATATCCTACTCCGGAATCTTTTACTGCTGACATGTGAACAAAAACGTCTTTTTCTTTATCATCGCGTTCAATAAACCCATAACCTTTGGATCCATTAAACCATTTTACTTTACCTTTTATACTCATTTTTACTCTCTTTTAAGTTGAAGCAATTTTGATATTCAAAAATGCTTTACGCTATAAACAGATATATGACATTTTTGTCAATAATTCTACTTTCGATAAAATTACAAAATAAAAAAGTTAAATATTTCCCTCAATTTTAGAGCAATTTTCTTTATTTATTTTTTTATCAAAAGCTTGTTCTGTTTCTTTTTTTACAACCCAAACAAAAGATTTTTCATAGGTATTGTCTTGGGCAACAGTCGTACATCTTTTTCCAAATTTTACAGAGTGAGTAGTGCAACTTGTTAAAGCTACTAGAGCAACCATAACAATAATAAGTGATATTTTTTTCATAAAAAAAAAATAAATTTAAATAATGATTTTATTTTGCTTCAAAACAGACCTTTTCCAGGCAAAAAATTATAAAAAAGTTGTAAAAGCCTGATATAAATTTTAAAAGTCACAAATATGCCCACATAGCTCAGAAGGTAGAGCACGTCCATGGTAAGGACGGGGTCATCAGTTCGATTCTGGTTGTGGGCACCAAAATTATTGCTCTGATACTAAATTATGTTTTTGAGCACCTAAAGATTCAATTTCAAGCTCAATAACATCACCTGTTTTTAAAAATTGCGGAGGATTCATTCCAGCTCCAACCCCGGGAGGCGTTCCTGTTGTGACGATATCGCCTGGCTGCAAAGACATAAAATTACTTAGATAAGATAAAATATAATTCATGGAAAAAATCATTTTATCTGTATTGCCATCCTGTTTTATTTCTCCATTAACTTTAGTAATCATATTTAAATTATTCACATCTTTAATTTCTTCTTTTGTAACCAAATAAGGACCGATAGGCCCAAATGTATCTCCTGATTTTCCTTTAATAAATTGTCCACTTCTATTTTTTTGCCAGTCACGTTCGGACACATCATCTACTAAACAATAACCAAAAATATATTCTTCCGCATGTTCTAAAGAAACATATTTAGCCTCCTTTCCAATAACAAAAGCTATTTCTACTTCCCAGTCTAACTGGGTAGAGTTTCTTGGAATAACAATGTCATCATGAGGACCAATAATACAACTTGTTGCTTTAGAAAATATCATAGGCTCTTTTGGCAAATTAGATTTAACTTCCTTTGCATGATCAGAAAAATTCAAACCTACGGCTAAAAATTTTCCTGGAGTAGCAATGCAAGATCCAATTCTTGTAGAAGAGTCAATTATTGGTAAAGAATTTAAATCGATTTTTTTAATTTTTTCTAAGTTAGCAAAGTTAATATTTTTTGAGTCAAAATCATCTATATGACCTGATAAATCTCTTATCTTTTTATTTTGATCTAAAATTCCTGGTTTTTCTTTTCCTTTTTCTCCAAATCTGAGTAGCTTCATTTAAATACCTCTTTTATTTAATTTTAAAATTTCTTTATATAAAGAGCTGTGATCATTATCTCCTAATCCTGCATTTACTAAACTTTGATACATTTTTTGAATAAGGTTAGATATTGGAAGCTCTGTTTGATAATCTTTAGCACACTCAATGATATTATTCATATCTTTAAGATGTGTGTGAGTTTTACCTCTGGGCGCAAAATCTTTTGCGACCATGCGGTTTCCATGATTTTGTAAAATTTTACTATCTGCAAAACCACCTGCTACTGCTTGAATAAATTTTGTTGGATCCGCACCGGTGGCTTCACATAAAATAATTGCTTCTGCTACAGCTCCAATCGTTACTCCAACAATAATTTGGTTACAAAGCTTTGCAACTTGTCCGCTCCCAGATGGACCAACTAAAGTTGGGTTTCCCATGGTTTTGAGCACATCGTGACAATCATCAAAATCTAATTGCTCACCACCAGCCATAATTGCTAAAGAAGCGCTCTTTGCACCTTCAGGACCACCTGAAACTGGCGCATCCACATATCGTAAATTATTTTGTTTTGTAATGTCATGAATTTTTTTAGCAGTGCTAAATTTAATAGAACTCATATCTATAAAAATAGAATTTTTTTTGTAATCTAATTTTATGATTTGATTTAATACATCTAAAACAGCCTCGTCATCGGAAAGCATGGTAATTATAATATCAGTTTCAGAAACAGCTTCTTGCAAAGTATTGCAAGTATTAACTCCGAATTCCTTAAGAGCATTTAATTTTTCTATATTTCTATTAAATGCTTTTACCGCAAATCCTGCTTTTGCAATATTGGTACACATGGGTAATCCCATCAAGCCAATTCCTAAAAAGCTGATTGTTAAATTCTTATTAGACATTTTATCCCGAAAGGCCGAGATGAATATATTTTGCGTTTAGATAATCTTTGATTGCTTCAGATCCACCTTCTCTTCCATAGCCACTTTGCTTTATTCCGCCAAATGGAGCTTCTGCAATAGCAACGACTGGCGTATTTACTGCAACCATCCCCGTTTCTAATGCGTCTGAAGTTTTTTGTGCTTTTTCCATAGAATTAGTTGCTACATAAGCCGCCAAACCAGCATCATGATTATTAGCTCTCTCAATTACTTCATCAAAATGTTTAAAAGACAACATTGGAGACAGTGGTCCAAATGGCTCTGCCGTCATAATAGTAAAATCATCTTTTACATTATCAAATACCGTTGCTTCATAAAAATAACCTTTGTTGAAACCAGCAGCTCTTTTACCTCCACAAAGAACTGTTGCTCCTTCTTGCTTTGTTTTTTCCACTAAATCTTCTATTTCCCCAAGTCTTTTTGCAGTTGTAATTGGTCCCAAATCTGAGTCTTTATTAATCCCAGGCCCCATCTTTAATTGTAAAGTTTTCTCAACAAATAATTTTGTAAACTCTTCCTTTTTACTTTCGTGAATGAAAAATCTACTCGGTGAAATGCAAACTTGGCCAGTGTTTCTATATTTTGCCATGATGGCCATATCGATAGCTTTATGTATGTTTGCATCATCATGAACAATAAATGGTGCATGCCCACTTAATTCCATTGTCACTCTTTGTACTTTGTCAGCAGCTTGTTTTAAAACTAATTTTCCAACCCTGGTAGATCCAGTAATAGATATTTTTTTTACAATATCAGATGCAATCAATTGAGATGCGATTGACGGTGGATCACCTGACAGTAAGTTTACTACTCCTGGAGGAATTCCAGCTTGATTACAAATATCAACTAGTTCCATTACCGAACCTGGAGTAACCACATCTGGTTTGCATATTACAGAACATCCTGCGGCTAAGGCGGTAGAAATTTTTCTTGCAGCCAAAATGGTAGGAAAATTCCAAGGACTTAATGCAGCAACTACTCCTACCGGTTCATATTTGACTGACATTCTTGTCGTTTCAAATCTGCTTTCAATGATTTGACCATAAATTCTTTTTGTCTCTTCAGCATTCCATTCGAATATATCTGCAGATCCAACAGCTTCTACTTGTGCTTGGGTAAATGGTTTTCCATTTTCTAATGAAATCCATTTTGCAATAACATCTTTTCTTTCTCTAATTAAATCAGCAATCTTTCGAATTTTATTTGCTCTATCCCATGGATTTATTTTTCTCCAAACTGCTAAACCACGCTTTGCAGATTGTAGGGCTTTTTCCACATCCTCAGATGTAGCTTTAGAGGCATGACCTAATATTTCTTCATTAGATGGATTAATTACCTCGTATGTGCCTCCATCAGAGGATGGGGACCATTTTCCATCAATAAATTGACCAAATTTTTCGTACATATCTTTTATTAATGATGTTGTTGTAATTTAATTAATATTCAAAGGGAAGGATATTTGTTAAATTAATTTAGTAATTTACTTATTTACAGGGGCCAGACAAATTTATAAATAACAACCAAATTTATGAGCACTGAAATCAAAGTTCCAGATATTGGCGATTTTAAAAACGTCGAAATTATTGAAATTTTAATCAAAGAAGGTGATGAAGTTAATAAAAATGATCCAATTATCACAATCGAAAGTGACAAATCTAGTGTTGAAATACCAAGTCCTTTCTCAGGCAAAATATCAGAGTTAAAAGTTAAAGTTGGAGATAAAGTATCCGAAGGAAGTTTAATTGGATTTATCGATACTAATGAACAAGCTCCCAGCGAAACCATTAAAGAAGAAAAAATATTTCCAGAAACCGAAAAAATTATTAAGGATGCAGAAGAGACATTGCAAAATAACTCGGGCAATCAGTCTTCAACCATAGATATTGAAATTCCAGATATTGGGGACTTTAAGAATGTTGAAATTATAGAAATTTTAGTAAAAGAAGGAGATCAAATAAATAAAAATGATCCTATTCTTAGTCTTGAAAGTGATAAATCAAGCATGGAAGTGCCGTCGCCTGTTTCAGGAATAATAAAGCAACTAAAAGTAAGTGTTGGAGATAAGGTATCTATGGGGAGTGTTATTGCTGCTGTAGAAAGTAAAGATACTGCAAAACAATCCTCATCACAAAAAAAACCAGATCCAATTGTAACTGAAAATAAATCTGTTGTTCCAAATACTCCTGCAACAAGTAGACCAGAGCCAAGAATTGAAATTAAAAACAATCAACTTTATAGCAGTGTACCAAATATCAACGATATAGATCCAACTGAAACAAATGAATGGATTGAATCTTTAAGTGCAGTTGTAAAAAGAGATGGTGCTGAAAGAGCACATTACCTATTAAGTCAATTAATAGATCAGGCATATATTGCAGGTTCAAATTTACCTTATACTCAAAACACTCCTTACATAAATACTATACCACCTGAATTAGAAGCAAAATCTCCCGGCGATCAAGAGATAGAAAGAAAAATTCGATCACTTATCAGATGGAATGCAGCTGCTATGGTAGTACGAGCAAATAAAATTTCTCCTGAACTTGGTGGGCATATTGCAACATTTGCTTCTGCTGCAACTTTGTACGATGTAGGCTGTAATCATTTTTGGAGAGCAAAGTCTGAAGATTTTTTAGGTGATATGGTTTTTTACCAAGGTCATGCAGCGCCAGGCATGTATGCAAGATCTTATCTAGAAGGTCGAATTAATGAAGAACAATTAATTAATTTTAGACAAGAAGCAAAAGGTAATGGACTTTCATCTTATCCGCATCCATGGCTAATGCCAAATTATTGGCAGTTTCCAACAGTTTCAATGGGTCTTGGTCCAATCATGTCAATCTATCAAGCAAGATTTATGAAATATCTTCAAAACAGAGGATTAATTCCTGATCAAAATAGAAAAGTTTGGACTTTTATTGGTGATGGAGAAACAGATGAACCTGAAACATTGGGTGCTATTGGTTTAGCCTCCAGAGAAAAATTAGATAATTTAATATTTGTCGTAAATTGTAATCTACAAAGATTAGATGGACCTGTCCGTGGAAATGGAAAAATTATTCAAGAGCTTGAAGGTACGTTTAGAGGAGCAGGTTGGAATGTCATTAAAGTAATTTGGGGATCTTATTGGGATCCTTTATTGCGAGCAGACAAAACAGGTCTTCTAATGAAGCGAATGAATGAATGTGTAGATGGCGAATATCAAGCTATGAAAGCAAAAGGTGGTTCTTATGTTAGAGAAAAATTTTTTGGAAAATATCCTGAACTATCAAAATTAGTTTCAAACATGTCTGATGCTGACATTTGGAGGCTTAATAGAGGGGGCCATGATCCAAATAAAGTATATGCTGCATACGATGCTGCCACAAAACATAAAGGTCAACCAACTGTAATCTTAACTAAAAGTATTAAAGGTTATGGAATGGGAAAATCTGGAGAAAGTATTAATACAACTCATTCACAAAAAAAATTAGATGTCGATGATATGTTTTATTTTAGAGACAGATTTGAAATTCCTTTGACAGATAAACAAGTAGAAAATTTAGAATTTTATAGGCCAGATGAAAACTCTGAAGAAATTCAATACTTAAGAGAAAGACGAGCAAAACTTGGTGGACCAATTCCTTCAAGATCTTCAAAAGCAACACCAGTTAAAATCGAAAGCGCTCCATTCGAGTCTTCTTACAAGTCATCAGGAGAAAGACAAATTTCAACCACGATGGCGTTAGTTACGATTTTAACAAAAATATTAAGAGATAAAACTACTGCAGCAAGACTTGTTCCTATTATTCCAGACGAGGCAAGAACTTTTGGTATGGAGGGCTTTTTCCAAAAGATAGGGATTTATGCTCATGAGGGACAAAAATACGAACCTGTAGATTCTGAACAAATTAGTTCGTATCGAGAAGATAAAAAGGGCCAAGTGCTAGAAGAAGGAATAACAGAGGCTGGAGCAATGTCATCTTTTGTTGCTGCGGGTACTGCATATGCAAACCACGATATTGAAATGTTACCAATTTATATTTTTTACTCCATGTTTGGTTTTCAGCGAGTTATGGATTTAATTTGGGCTGCAGGTGACTCTCAAGCAAGAGGATTTTTAATTGGTGCAACAGCTGGAAGAACTACTTTGGCAGGAGAAGGTCTCCAGCACCAAGATGGACACAGCTTAATTATGGCTTCTATGATACCAAATTGTATTTCTTATGACCCTACATACGCTTACGAATTAGCTATTATTTTTGAAGATGGATTAAGAAGAATGCACGAAAAACAAGAAAATGTTTTTTATTATGTGACTACAATGAATGAAAACTATGTGCATCCCGAACTTCCAAAGCATGTAAAAAAAGAAGATATTCTTAAAGGAATGTATCTACTTAAGGAATTTGAAAATAAAGGAAAATCTAAAGTTCAATTACTTGGATCTGGAACTATATTAAATGAAGTATTAAAAGCTGCTGAAATTTTAAGTGAAGAATATGGTATCGATTCTGATGTTTGGAGCGTTACTAGTTTTAATGAAATTAAAAAAAATGGGATGGAAGTTGAGCGAAAAAATCTCCTTAATCCAAATGAAGAAAGAGAAAAATCTCACGTAGAATTATGCCTGTCTGGTAGAGCTGGACCAGTGATTGCTGCAACAGACTATATGAGAATTCACGCAGACCAAATTAGACCGTATGTAAAAGAATCTTTTTATGCTTTTGGTACTGATGGTTATGGCCGAAGTGATACAAGAAAAAATTTAAGAGAATTTTTTGAAGTAAACAAAGAATATATTGTTGCAAATACTTTGAGTATTTTGGCACAAGAACAAAAGATAGCCTCAAGCGTAGCGCAACAGGCATTTGAAAAATACAATATCGATCAAAAAAAACCTATTCCGACTAAATTATAATGGCCCAAGATATTTTAGTTCCAAATATTGGTGACTTTAAAGATGTTGAGATAATTGAAATTCTTGTAAAGGAAGGAGATACAGTTTCAAAAGGTGATCCGATGATCACAATCGAAAGTGATAAATCAAGTGTAGAAGTTCCCTCTAGTCATTCAGGTACTATCGAAAAACTTCATATTAAAATTGGAGATAAAGTTTCAGAAGGAAGTCTGATAGCTTCATTGAGTGGTTCGGGTGAAAAACAAATTGAAAAAATTGAAGAAACTAAAACAATAGAAAAAGAAGTTTTTAATTCTGAAGAAGTAAAAATACTAACAGTACCTCAAGTAAATATTGTTGGAAATTTATTTGTAGCTAAAATTCATTTATCTATAAATTCAAAAGTTTTAAAAGATCAGACTATTCTTACAATTGAAGATGATGAATCAAGCATTGATATACCCTCTCCTCTTGACGGAACAATAAGTGAAATTCTAGTTAACAAAAATGATAGTGTAACTCCTGGTCAGGAAATTTGTAAAATTATTATCACTTCAACGAAACAAAGTTTAATTAAAAAAACCATTCCACCAGTTGCAACACCAAAAGTTGTAGAAATTCATAATAATACCGAGGCAAAACCAACTCAACAAATTCCCAGTGCTAGCCCTAAAATAATGAAATTTGCTCGTGAACTTGGTGTTAATATTCATGATGTACAAGGTAGTGGTCGATTAGGTAGAATTTTAGAAGAAGATATAAAATCACATATTAGAATTAATATTAATAAACCAGCTCCATCAGCTGAGGTTTCAAAAGAAACAAAGCCAAAAAGTCAGGAAACACTACCTTTTGAACACTCTGAATTTGGAGAAGTGGATGAACAAAGTATTCCAAGAATCAAAAGGCTGTCTGGTCCACATCTAGTTAAGGCTTGGAACGAAATACCTCATGTAACACAACATGATGAAATTGATGTGACTGAAATGGAAAGTTTTAGAAAAAATTTAGTTGATTTAAATACTAGAGAAAAAATATCCATCACTCCTTTAGCTTTTATGATGAAAGCTTTAGTTAACGCGATGAAAAAATATCCAAACTTTAATTCATCACTTAATGGTGAAAAAGTAATTTATAAAAAATATTTTCACATAGGAATTGCTGTAGATACGCCCAATGGTTTAATGGTTCCAAAAATAAGAGATGTTAATACAAAAACACTATCTAACCTAAGCAATGAGGTAAGAAAAGTAAGTAAGCTTTGCAAGGAACTAAAAATAGATAAAAAAGAATTTTTTGGAGGATCTATGACAATTTCAAGTCTTGGTGGTATAGGGGGTAGTTTTTTTACTCCAATTATTAATGCTCCTGAAGTTGCAATTATTGGAATTGGCAGATCAGAAATGAAGCAAATTTATATTGATGGAGAGTTTAAACCAAGAATGATGATGCCTATTTCTCTATCTTATGATCACAGAATAATTGATGGTGCAGAAGCTGCTAAATTTTGCCAAGATTTAAAAATTAGTCTTGGAAGAAACTTTGCACTTGAATTAGCAATCTAAATGCAGGTTCAGGGAACTTGCGAAGAAAAATTTTTATCAATAAAAAATATATTTCAACAAAGCTTTGATAACAAAGAAGAGCATGGTGCTGGTTTTTCTGTCATTCAAAATGGTAATGTATTAATCAATTTATTTGGTGGAACAAGGGATGGTAAAGAAACATGGAAAGAAAATACTATTGTTAATACTTTTTCTTTAAGCAAGGGTATTTATGCTGCTTGCATTTCAAAGCTGATTGCAGAAAATTTATTAGATATAGAAAAACCTATTTCTTACTATTGGCAGTCATTTAACAAAAAAAATATTCTTGTAAGACATTTACTTTCTCATCAATCTGGAATGTATAGATTTAAGACAAAATTAAATAATAAAGATTTATTAGATTGGGAAAAAATTAAAACAATTTTAGAAAATCAAGAACCTGATCATAAGCCTGGTGAATTTACGTATTATCATGCAAAAACTCATGGATATTTAGTTGGTAACTTAATTAATATTATCACTGGAATGACAGTTGGAGAGTATCTAAAAAAAAATATTTCAAATAAATATAAAGTAAATTTTTATTTTGGTTTAGATGACTTACAGTTAAATAATGTAGCAGATCTAGAGGAGGATCTGTCCGAAAGTAACGGGGGGGGAAATAATGAAGATTTAAATGCTTTTAATAATCCGGTTCATGATTTAAATTTTTACAACAGTCAAGAATGGAGAAAATCTGAAGTTCCCTCGATGGGAGGTCATGGAAATGCAATGTCCATAGCTTTTATTTATGACTGTCTTGCTAATGATATTAAACAAAACAAAAATCTTATTTCTAATCAAGCTACACTGAAAAATGGACTTGTAGAAACCGGATCTAAAATCGATTTGAGTTTAAATTTACCTATTCGATGGACTAATCTTGGATTTATTTTACGAGGTGGATGGATGTTTGGAAAAAATAAAGAAGCTTTTGGTCATAATGGCTGGGGTGGGTCTCTTGGATTTGCCGATCCTATCATTGGATTGGGTATTGCATACGTAACAAAAAAAATTAATCCAACCATGGGATTGGATAAAAGAGCAGTTAATTTAATTAAAAAATTTTACGAAATAATAAATTAATTTGGCGGAGAGAGAGGGATTCGAACCCTCGGTACCTTTGACAGTACACACACTTTCCAAGCGTGCTGATTAAACCGCTCTCACATCTCTCCAAAAAATATTAAGCATCTTTATTTATTTTTAAAACTCCAATAAATGCTTCTTGAGGTATCTCCACACTTCCAAATTGCTTCATTCTCGATTTTCCTCTTTTTTGCTTATCAAGCAATTTTCTTTTTCTATCTCTTGCTCCTCCACCATGAATTTTCGTTAATACATCTTTTTTAAAACCTTGAATTGTTTCTCTGGCAATAATTTTTCCCCCTATTGCAGCTTGAATTGGAATTTGAAATTGATGTCTTGGTATAAGTTCTTTTAATTTTTCGCAGATTAATCTTCCTTGCCTTGGTGCAAATTCACGATGAATAATCATTGAAAGAGCATCTACTGGCTCTGCATTTACTAATAAAGATAATTTTATTAAATCACCTTCTTTATATTCACTTATTTCATAATCAAAACTAGCATAACCACTTGAAATAGATTTTAACCTATCGTAAAAATCAAAGACCACTTCATTCAATGGTAATTCATATTTTAATACAGCTCTATTTCCTGAGTAGGAAAGATTTTTTTGCATACCTCTTTTGTCTTCACAAAGTTTAATGATGGATCCTAAATACTCATCTGGTGTAATCAATGTTGCATTGATCCATGGCTCTTTAATTGATTTAATATAATTTGGTTCTGGCATATTTGTTGGATTCTGAAGATCAATTAAAGTTCCATCTGTTTTTTCAAGTTTATAAACAACGCCAGGAGTAGTAGTTATTAAGTTTAAATCATATTCACGATCTAATCGCTGCACAGCAATTTCCAGATGTAGCAATCCTAAAAATCCACATCTAAAACCTAATCCAAGTGCAGAAGAAGACTCTGGTTCATATAATAAACTAGAGTCATTTAATGCAAGTTTGCCTAAACTATCTCTAAGCAAACCATAGTCCGAACTATCAACTGGAAAAAGTCCACAAAAAACAACGGGCTTACTTGGCTTAAATCCAGGAAGTGCTTTTGCTACAGGATTTTTACTTAAAGTGATTGTGTCACCAACTTTTGTCTCGGATACACTTTTTATACCAGTTACAATAAAACCCATCTCACCTGGTCCTAAAAATTCTTTATCAATAGGTTTTGGAGTAAAGACACCAACTTTATCAATTTTATATTTAGCACTATTAGACATCATCATAATTTCATCATCTCTTTTAATAAATCCATCAATAATTCTTACAAGAATTACAACTCCAAGATAACTATCATACCAACTATCTACTAATAATGCTTTCAACTGATCATTAGTTTCACTTTTAGGTGCTGGTAATTTTTCAACAATAGCTGTTAAAATTTCGTCTATTCCAATTCCAGATTTTCCTGATGCTAAAATTGCATTGGAAGTATCTAAACCAATAACATCCTCGATTTCTTGCTTAACTTTTTCAGGTTCGGAAGCTGGAAGATCTACTTTATTTAAAACAATAACAAGCTCATGATTATTATCCATGGCTTGATACACATTTGCCAAGGTCTGAGCCTCAACACCTTGTGTACTATCAACAACTAACAAAGATCCCTCGCAAGCTGCTAAAGAACGACTAACTTCATAACTGAAATCAACGTGACCAGGGGTGTCCATAATATTTAAAATATAATTTTTGCCATCCTTATGTTTATAATTAAGCCTTACAGTTTGAGCTTTAATAGTAATTCCACGCTCTCTTTCTATATCCATAGAATCAAGTACTTGTTCTTTCATTTCTCGGTCTTGTAATCCGCCACAAGTTTGAATTAGCCGATCTGCTAAAGTAGATTTACCATGATCGATATGAGCGACTATTGAAAAATTTCTTATAAGTTCTGTTGAACTCATTAACTTCTTAAAGTGCCACCTGTTTTAGCTTGAACAGACAAAATGATTTGTTGACTAATTGCTTCAATTGTTTTTTCATCTAACGTTTTATCCATGGATTGAAGCTTAACACTTAGTGCGATTGATTTTTTATTTTTTTCTATATTATCACCCTCATAAACATCAAAAATATCAATACTTTGAATTAATATAGGTTCGCAATTTTTAATTATAGAAATAATTTCACTAGCTTTTATATTTTTATCTACCACAAATGCAAAATCCCTCTCAACTGACTGATATTTGGAAACTACAAAAACATTTTTATCTTTTTGTTTTTTCTTTGGTTCTTTAAAACCTTCTAAATAAATTTCAAAACCACAAGGTGAAAGCTTTTCAAATTCAAGTTGATTTGTAATTATTGGATTAATTTCTCCAAAAGTAGCAAGCAACGGACCTTTATTTGAACCAAGATATATAGAGCCTGATCTTCCTGGATGAAAAAGTAAATTACTTTTATTTTCAATGACTAGCTTATCTTTTTCTATTCCTAAATCTAATAAAACAGAAATCGCGTCTGATTTAACATCGTAAACATTTGATAAAGCATTTTTTTCTATCCAACTTTTTTCTATTTTATGTCCAAGTCTTAAAGCGCCAGCAACAACAGACTGGTCTCCTGGATTAATACCATTAAATACTGGACCAACTTCAAATAACATTAAATTTTTATAGCCTCTGTCGATATTATTTTTACAATGAGTTAAAATATTCGAAAATATAGATGTTCTTAATGTATCAAGATCTGAAGAAATTGGATTAGTTAATCTTAACTTTTTATCAGTTAACAAATCATTAATTTTTGAACTAGCAAAAGACCAGGTAACCGTTTCTAAATAACCAAGCGATGCGATAGATCTTTGGATATAGTGAAAAAGTTTTTGTTCATAATTTAAAGCAGGCTTGAAAGCTATACGATTAGGCTCAGCTAAAGGAATATTATTATAACCTTTAATTCTTATTAATTCCTCAATGATATCTACTTCCTGATTAATGTCAGGTCTAAAACTTGGTACAATAAGATCCAAATAAGTTTTCTTATTTTTAACTATAAAGCCTAATTTTTCTAAAATTTTAATTGCTTCAATATTAGAAATGCTAAATCCAATTAGTTTTTTAAAGTTAGAAACAATAAATTTAATTTTTTTTTCTTTATAGTTAGATTTTCCGATAATATTTATTTTACTTATTTTGCCTCCACAAATTTCTTGAATTAATTTAGAGGCTTTTATTAAGCCTTCTTCAATTGAATTGGGATCAACACCTCTCTCAAATCGGTATTTTGCATCAGTAATGATACCAAGTTCTTTTGACGATTTAGCTATGGAAATAGGATCAAAGCTCGCAGCTTCTAAAAAGATATTAGTAGTATCAAGCTCAATACCTGTTGTTTCTCCTCCAATAATTCCTCCGAGACCGAGCACCTTCTCTTTATCAGAAATAACACAATGATCAGCACTTAGCTGATAATTCTTATTATCGAGTGCTTTAAAACTCTCACCTTTTTTTGATCTACGAACAATAATTTTTTCTTTTATTTTATCTGCATCATAGGCATGAAGAGGTCTATTAATATCCAGCATTACATAATTAGTAATATCTACAATTGCTGATATTGGTTTTTGACCAACAGACTCTAAATGTTTTTTTAACCATACTGGGCTTTCTTTATTTTGCACTCCTTCTATGTAGCATCCACCAAATTGGGAGCATCCTGATTCTCTTGCTATTTCTACTTTGATATTTTTTTTAGAAGTAACTTTTATTTTTTCTATTTTTTGTTGGATAAAGCTACCTTCTCCACAAGCAGCTAGATCTCTAGCAATTCCTCTTACACCCAAACAATCGGATCGATTTGGTGTAATAGATATATCAATCATTGGATCTAAATTTTCTGTAAAAAAATTATCACCAATCTTTAATTTATTTTTTAATTCAATAATTCCTTCACTTTCTTCGGAAAGATTTAGTTCTGACTCAGAACAAAGCATTCCAAAAGATTCTACCCCTCTAATTTTTGCCACCGAAAGCTTCATGCCATTTTTTGGTATGACAGTTCCAGGTGAGGCATAAACAGTAATTAAACCGTCTCTAGCATTTGATGCTCCACAAACTACTTTTGTTATTTTTCCATCTCCAATATCCACATCACAAACTTTTAGTTTATCTGCATCAGGATGCTTAATGGCTTTGAGAACTTTGCAAACTTTAAAATTAGATAAATTACTTGATGCAGAAGTTATGCTTTCAACCTCAAGGCCAATTGAGGTTAGTTTTTCAGCAATTGCATTTGTATTTGAAGAAGTTTTTAAATGTTTTTTTAACCAATTAAGAGTTATGTTCATCTGGACAACCCTCTATAATTTGATGGAACATCATTTGCATTAAAGCCAAAATGCTCTAACCATCTAACATCACTTTCAAAAAAAGATCGTAAATCATTAATGCCATACTTAAGCATTGCTAAACGATCGATCCCTACCCCAAAAGCATATCCTTGGTATTTTGATGGGTCTACTTTTGCATTTTTTAAAACATTTGGATGAACCATTCCACATCCTAAAATTTCTAACCATTTGTCACCTTGGCCTATGGTTATTTTACCATTCTTAAGTTCGTAACCAATATCTACCTCTGCTGAAGGCTCGGTAAAAGGAAAGTGGCTAGGCCTAAATCTCATTTTTATTTCATCCACTTCAAAAAATTTTTTTAAAAAATAATCAAGACAACCTCGTAGATCAGCCATTGTTACATTTTGATCTACATATAAGCCCTCTAATTGGTGAAACATTGGAGTATGTGTTTGATCACTATCACATCGATATGTTCTTCCGGGTGCTATAATTTTAAAAGGAGGTTTGCCATTCAACATAGTGCGTATTTGAACTGGAGATGTATGAGTTCTCAGTAAAAGATTTTTACTTTCATCTAGATAGAAAGTGTCATGCATATCTCTGGCTGGATGATTTGGTGGAGTATTGAGCGCTGTGAAATTATTATACTCGTTTTCTACATCTGGACCCTCCGCTACCGAAAAACCTAATTCAGCAAATATCGAAGTAAGTTCATCGATCACCTGCGATACTGGATGAACTTTTCCTTGTGGTCTGTTAGTTCCTGGTAAGGTTACATCAACTGTTTGATCTTGTAATTTTTTTTCTAATTCTTCTTGATCAAATTGATTAGTTAAATTTTGAAATTTATCTAAAACCTTACTTTTTAAAATATTTATTTCTGATGCAAATTCTTTTTTTTTATCTTTTTCAATTGTTGCAAGGTCTTGAAAAAGTTTTGATAATTTCCCTTTTTTTCCTAAAATTTCTATTTTAAAATTTTCTAATTCAGTTTTGCTTTTAATATTAGCAAAACCACTAAATATTTCTTGTTCTAATGTAGATAAGTCGGTCATCTAAAAAATTAAAATTTAAATTTAATTTAGATGTAGTTGTACCTTTTTTACGATGGATTTAAAAGCTTCAGGATTATGGTAAGCAATATCAGCTAAAACTTTTCTATCAATTTTAATTTTTGACTTCACAAGACCATTAATAAATTTAGAATAAGTTAGTCCTTCAGCTCGTACACCTGCATTAATTCTTTGAATCCATAAAGATCTGAAAATTCTTTTGTTTCTTCTTCTGTCACGATACGCATATTGTAAAGATTTTTCTACTGCTTGCTTAGCAACTCGAATTGTATTTTTTCGTCTTCCTCTAAAACCTTTAGCTTGCTTATAAACTTTTTTATGTTTCTGGTGACTTGCCTGACCTCTTTTAACTCTTGCCATAATTTATCCTCTTACACTGTAAGGCATGTAAGACTTAATTATTTTTGAGTCTTGTTTGGAAAGAACTGTTGTGCCTCTAAGTTTTCTAATTTGTGCGTTTGTTCTTTTAATCATGCCATGTCTTTTTCCAGCTTGAGGAGCTTTTACTTTTCCTTTAGCTGTAAATTTAAATCTTTTCTTTGCTGAACTTTTAGTTTTAAGTTTTCCCATAAAAATGTAGCAGGGTTATACAAACATTGTGTTTTGAAAACAATAAAAATGTGGGACTTATAAAGCTTGTATTATTAAGGTCATTTGTCGACCTTCCATTTTGGCATGCTGCTCTACCTTACCTACTTCTTTTGTGTCTTCTGTAATTCTTCTAACTAAGTCATAAGCAGCCTTCAAATACTCCATTTCACGTCCTTTAAATTTAATTGTGAATTTAACCTTGTCGCCAGCTGTCAAAAATTTCTGTGCATTTTTAATTTTAAAATCATAATCATGCTTGTCAGTTACTGGACGTAATTTAATTTCTTTTAAGTTTATAACTTTTTGTTTTTTTTTCGCTTGATTAGCTTTTTTTTGCAATTCATATTTATATTTTCCACTATCCATAATTTTACATACGGGTGGTTTAGTATTGGGAGCAATTTCAATTAAATCCAATCCGACTTCCTGAGCTCTATTAATTGCTTCGCCGACTGGAACAATACCTATGTTCTCTCCTTCATGACCAATAAGCTGGACTTCCGTCGCTCTAATATTTTCATTAGTGCGAGGACCTCTATCTCTTGGTTTTCGATTGTATTGAAAATTCTTATTAATAAAAATACCTCTTAAAATTTTGGAGCTTGAGACTCTTGAGATAAGCTTGATAAAATTTCACTAAACTTAGCAGTTTGTTGATCTTCTTTTCCTAATCTTCTCAATGTAATAGTTTTGTCTTGAACTTCTTTTGAACCGCAAATCATTAAGACGGGAACTTTGGCCAAAGAGTGTTCTCTAATTTTGTAATTAATTTTTTCATTTCTTAAATCGATAATAGGTCTTATTGAATTTTTTTCAAGCTGATTTAACATTTCTTTTGCATATTCGTGATGCTCTTCATTGATTGGAAGTATAGCAACTTGAACTGGGGACAACCAAAATGGTAGCTTACCAGCATAGTGTTCAATTAAAATTCCTGTAAATCTTTCTAAAGAACCAAATAATGCTCGGTGCAACATCACTGGAGTTTTTTTCTTACCTTCTTTATCTATATACGTTGAGCCTAATCTTCCTGGTAAGTTTAAATCTACCTGTAAAGTTCCACATTGCCAGTCTCTACCGATAGCATCCCTTAAAACAAATTCAATTTTAGGACCATAAAAAGCTCCCTCTCCTTTATTGAGCGTATAGTCAACATTCGATGCTTTTATTGCTTCTAATAAAGCCTTTTCGGCCTGATCCCACACAGCATCATCGCCTACTCTTTTTTCTGGTCGATCTGCATATTTTAGAGAAACATTTTCAAATCCAAATGATTTATAAATATCTAAAATTAGCTTTGTAACTTTGACGGACTCTTCTGTTATTTGTTCTTCTGTACAAAAAATATGTGCATCATCCTGGGTAAAAGATCTTACACGCATCAAACCATGTAATGCTCCCGAAGGCTCATATCTATGAACTTTTCCAAATTCAGATAACTTTAGCGGTAAATCTTTATAACTTTTTAGTCCCTGATTATAAACTTGGCAATGCCCAGGACAGTTCATTGGCTTAATTGCAAATGTTCTCTCATCCGGAGTAACCGTAGTGTACATATATTCTTGAAACTTTTCCCAATGACCTGATTTTTCCCATAAGCCTCTATCAATAATTTCTGGGGTATTCACCTCCATATATCCTGCTTCCAGTTGTTTCTTTCTCATAAAATCAACTAAAGTTTGAAATAGTGTCCAACCTTTTTGATGCCAAAATACAGCACCAGGACTTTCTTCTTGAAAATGAAACAAGTCCATAGTCTTACCTAATTTTCTATGATCTCGCTTCTCAGCTTCCTCCAAATTATGCAAATATAGATCCAAATCTTTTTTTGACTTCCAGCAAGTTCCATAAATTCTTTGTAGCATTACATTGTTAGAGTCTCCTCTCCAGTACGCGCCAGCTACTTTCATTAATTTAAATGCCTTACCAATTCTACCAATGCTTGGTAAATGAGGTCCTCTACATAAATCATGCCAATCTCCATGGAAATAAATTGATATTTCCTCATTGCCAGGAATTGCATCTATCAGCTCAGCTTTGTAACTCTCTCCAATACTTTTAAAATGATCTATTGCTTTTTTTCTTTCCCAAACTTCTCTTCTTGTTTGTGGATCTTGATCAATTATTTCCATCATTTTTTTTTCAATTTTTGATAGGTCTTCGTCTGTAAAAGGTTCCTCTCGAGCAAAATCGTAATAAAAACCATTCTCAATGACAGGACCGATCGTAACTTGAGTACCTGGATATAATTGCTGAACTGCCATGGCCATCACATGAGCTGAATCGTGTCTCAATAATTCTAATGCATAATCATCATCTAGAGTAATAATTTTAACCTTGGAATCCTTGCTAATTTCTACAGATAAGTCTTTGTATTCATCATTTACTTGAATGGCTAAAGCCTTTTTGGCTAGTGAGATACTTATGTCTTTTGCAATATCATAACCAGTTACCGTCTTACTGTAGGAAATTTTTTTTCCATCCGGTAGCTGAACTATTGGCATAAATTTTGAGCTTTGATCATTGCAGATTTTAATAAACTAATGATTGATAAATTTCTAGTGTTTTTACACACATCTGATCCTGAGTATAATTTTGTAAAACATTTTTTCTTCCTAGCTTACCCATTGCCGAAAGTTTTTCAAAATCCATCTTTGATATATCAAAAATTTTATTTGCAAGCGCGTGAATATTGTTTGGTTCTATAATCCAGCCTGTTTCTTGATCTGCAATTGTTTCCTTTGAGCCTCCAATTGCACTAGCTAAAATAGGCTTTTCCATCGCTTGAGCTTCTACACTTACCCTTCCGAAAGCCTCCGGTTCAATGGATGCTGACACTACCAAGTTACAAAAAGAATAAGCGAGTGGCATATCACTCATTGCCTCCATTATTCTTACTTTATCCACTAGTTTGTATGTATAAATTAAATCTATTAGTTCCTGCTTATAGTTTATTTTTGTATCTGCTCCTCCCAGAATGATAAAAAAAATATTTGATAACTTATTTTCTTTTTTTAAATAGTTCGCAGCTTCAATAAATAATGTTTGCCCTTTCCAGCTGGTTAATCTTCCTGGTAGCAACACTAAAAAATTTTGGTTAGAAAATCCAATTTGTTTTCTTAAATTTTCTTTTTGACTATCATTAACATTGCTAGGGTTAAAATAATTTATATCAATGCCCCGCTTGACTAGCTCAATATTTTTATCTTTATTATAATTAGTTTGTATATGGTTTTTAATAAAGTTAGATCCAGCTATCACAATATCTGATTTTATCATGATAGAATTATAATATTTTTTTATACTTGATGAAAAATTATACGTTCCATGAAAGGTTGTTACAAACTTTGTATTAGTTAATTTGCATGCAAAATAACATGACCAAGCTGGTCCACGACTACGAGCGTGAACAATATTAATTTTATATTTCTTGATAAGATAAAAAATATAAAAAATATTTAATAGTATAAAAAAAATATTTTTGGATGTGGGCCATTTAAAAACCTTTATACTTTTGCTCAAAAGCTCTAATTGTTTGCCGCCTGTAGTCATTATCGCAGAAAATTCACCATGGCTCGATACATGTTCTGCAATGTGCCTACAGCCTGTTTCTGCTCCACCTATTCCCATGTTGGGAATGACTTGTAATAATCTTATTTTTTTAATCATTGAGTTTGTGATAAAAAATTGCACATCTTATGAATAAATTACAAACTAAATTTTTTCTCACCAAAAAAAAGGAAAAAATTAGATATCAATTTAATAAAGGAAAAAACCCATTAGCCGTTGTTTTTTTACATGGTTTAATGTCTGACTTAACGGGTGCCAAGGTAAAAAAAATAAGACAAATATGCAAACAGTCCAATATCTCATTTCTTGCATTCGAATATACTGGGCACGGCAAGTCTAGTGGTACATTTACTGACTTTGGAATTACTGATTGGATAATTCAATCTAAAGAAATTATTGAAACGATTATTAAAACTAAAAAAATTATTATCATTGGATCTTCGATGGGATCTTGGATTGGTTCTTATTTAATAAAAAAGGTGAAAAAAAAAATTGTCGGTTTTATTGGAATTGCCTCCGCTCCTGACTTTACCAAAGAAATAATGTGGAAAAATTTTAGCAGAAAAGTAAAGAAACTAATCCGTGCTGGACAAATTTATAAAATGCCAAGTAGCTATAATAATTTTTACCCCATTACATTAAAGTTAATTGAAAGTGGCAATCAATCATTAATCTTAAATAAAAAAATACAATGTAACTTTCCTATTCGGTTATTTCATGGACTTAAAGATAAAACGGTAAATGAAAAATTTTCTATTAAACTAGCAAAAGTACTAATATCCAAAGATACTCAAATTTTTTTTCAAAATAATGGAGACCATAGTTTGTCCACAAAACAAGATTTAAGTTTAATCGCAACTCAATTACTTAGATTGTTCAAAAATGCTTTGTAAGCCTTCCTTGTAATTTGGATACTTTAATACAAGTCCAATTTTTTTAATTTTATCATTACTTACTTTTTTACTATCCTGAAAAAATTCTCTGCCAGGTCCATTTTGCATTTCATCTATAGAAATTTCTTCTAACTGAGTTATTTTTAAAAGATGTGCTGCATACTCGATTACTTCCTTGTAAGCACACGGGTGATCATCACTAATATTGTATATTTCGTTTTTTTTAGAATTTGTAAAAGATAAAAAAAGAGCTTCGGCTATATCCTCTACATGGATTCTTGAAAATAGCTGATTATTACTTTTGGGTATTTTTACCTGATTTAATTGCAACCTTTGTAAAACATTTCTTTCTTTGGAATAAATTCCAGAAAGTCTAAATATGCGAACAGGTAAATTTGTTTCTAATAATAATTTTTCTGCCTCCAGTCTTTTGATTCCCATAGCAGAAGTTGGATTAGTATTTGAATTTTCATTAACCCATTCTCCTTGATGATTTCCATAAACACTTGTGGAAGATAAATATCCCAACCATTGTAAATTTTTGTTGTTTTTCAAAGTATCAAAAAAATAATGAATAATTTTTTTTTCTAATTGGGGAGGAGTAGAAATTAATACATGTGTGGCATTTTGAAGGACTGAAAAGATATTTTTATCAAAGTGATCATCCTCAAAATAAAACTGATGAATAAATTTATCTTTAAAATTAATTTTTGATCTTGAAGTTCCAGATAGTTCAAATTCAATATTTTTTTTATTTAATAGGCGAGCTAAATACTGCGCCGATAAGCCAAATCCAAAGCAAAATAATTTAATCGAATTAGACAGCTTTTTTTTCAAGCTCCTTAAAAGTGATTGGATTTTCTAATTTATCTAGCATTTCTTTTGGACATATTTGATAAAAATCTTTTTTATTTTCTGACCAATTATAGATAATTTTTTTGGCATAATCTGAGCTAGTCATTTCTACATGTTTTTCAATTAATTCTTTTAATGTATTTTCCCAATATTCAGTTTCTACCCTTTGCCAAACCACAGAATTAGGATTAATTACATTGCTCAAATTGTTACTAGGATCATAAACAAAAGCCATGCCTCCAGTCATGCCTGCAGCAAAATTATCTCCCACTTCACCTAAAATTACTGAGCAGCCTCCAGTCATATATTCACAGGCATTAGTACCGACACCTTCTACTACGGCTGTTGCTCCAGAGTTTCTAACGGAAAATCTTTCACCCGCTTGTCCTGCAGCAAACAAATAACCAGATGTTGCTCCATATAAAACAGTGTTGCCAATAATAGTATTTTTTTCTGTTTCCAACTCACTAACTCTTGGAGGTCGAACGACAATTGTTGCTCCCGACAATCCTTTTCCAACATAATCATTACAATCACCAATAACTTCAAATTGTAAACCAATAACACCAAAAGCTCCTAGAGATTGTCCTGCAGATCCTCTTAATTTTATTTTAATTTGATTTTCTGAAAAAACTTTATCTTTAAAATTTGTAACTAAGTGAGATGAAAGTCTTGCACCTACAGTTCGATCCGTATTTCTTATTGTATAACTTAATTCAGTTTTTTGACCGCTTTGAATAATTGGCAATGCGTCTATGAGTATCTGTTTATCTAAAGTGTCAGGTACTTCATTTCGAATTTTATCTTTACAAAATCTTGGATTGTCACCTGGATCCGCTTGAACTAACAATGGATTAAAATCTAAATCATCTAAGTTAGATGCTCCTCTGGAAACTTGTCTTAATAAATCGGTTCTGCCAATAACTTCATCTAACGTTTTAAATCCTAGTTCAGCTAAAATTTCTCTTACCTCTTCAGCAATAAAAGTAAAAAGATTTACAACTTTTTCTGGAGTTCCAGTAAATTTTTTTCTCAACTCTTCATTCTGTGTACATATTCCAACTGGACAAGTATCAGAGTGACATTGTCTAACCATGATACAGCCCATTGCAACTAAGCTAGTAGTAGCAATACCAAATTCATCTGCTCCCATCATGGCAGCCATAACAACATCTCTTCCTGTTTTAATTCCACCATCTGTTCTCAACACAACTTTGTGTCGTAAATTATTTAAAGTTAAAATTTGATTAGTTTCAGTTAAACCCATTTCCCATGGTAGACCAACGTATTTAACACTTGTTTGTGGTGTCGCTCCAGTTCCTCCATTGTGACCAGAAATTAAAATAATATCGGCTTTTGCTTTAGCTACACCAGCCGCAATGGTTCCGATCCCGGCAGAAGCAACTAACTTAACGCCAACTCTTGCCGTAGGGTTGATTTGTTTCAAATCATAAATAAGCTGAGCAAGATCTTCTATCGAATAAATATCATGATGCGGTGGAGGAGAAACCAATGTAACTCCTGGAGTAGAATGTCTAAGTTTTGCAATATCTTTTGTTACCTTAAAACCTGGTAATTGTCCTCCCTCCCCAGGTTTTGCCCCTTGAGCCATTTTAATTTCTATCTCATTACAATGATTTAAATATTTAGCTGTTACCCCAAACCTTGCTGAAGCAATTTGTTTTACTCTTGAGTTGGCGTTATCTCCATTTTCTCGTGGTACAAATCTGCTTTCATCCTCACCACCTTCACCGCTACATGAAGCGCCACCAATTCGATTCATTGCAATCGCTAAAGTTTCGTGGGCTTCTTTTGAAAGCGCTCCCATTGACATACTTCCAGAACCAAATCTTTTTCGAATATGAGTTACCGATTCAACTTGATCTAAAGGGATAGATTCTTTTTTTGATCTAAAATCTAATAAATCTCTTAAATGAATTGGAGGCATATCTTTCATTAAGGCAGAATATTTTTTAAACATATCATAAGAATCATTTCCTACTGCTGACTGCAAAAGATGAATGGTCTTGGCTTGATAAGCGTGCGTTTCACCACCGTGACGATATTTATAAATACCACCTATTGGTAAAGTAATTATATTTTCAGCAAAAGTACTTTCATGCTGCTTTCTAATCATGTCTTCTATTCCAGATAATCCGATCCCAGAAATTTTAGACTCTAAACCTGGAAAATAATCAGCAACCAAACCTCTACTCAATCCTAACGACTGAAAATTCAATCCTCCTCGATAAGAACTAATAACTGATATACCCATTTTAGACATTATTTTTAATAAACCATCATTAATAGATTTAATGTAACGACTTACACATTCGTCAAACGATAACTTTCCAAATAGTCCTTTTTCAAATCTTTGAAAAATTGAATCTACGGCTAAATATGGATTAACAGTAGTTGCCCCGGCTCCTATTAAAACTGCATGATAATGTGTATCTAAACATTCAGATGATCTAACATTAAGAGAAATAAATTTTCTCAAACCTTTTTTAACCAGGTACGATTGTAAAGCACCAACAGCTAAAATGATTGGAATACTTAATCTATCTTTTGAAATATTTTCATCAGTGACAACAAGGTGTTTTTTGCCAGATCGAATAGCAAATTCAGCATCCTGTCTAATTTTATCAATTTCTGTTTTTAAATTTTTACTCGGATCATTTTTATCAAAGGTAATATCAATTTGTTCGACATCATTTTTGTCAAAAATATCAAATAGTTTTTTAAACTGTGAATTAGATAACACAGGGGACTCCAAAACATAACTTTTTTGCTCTGTTAGTCTGTCATCTAAAATATTTTCTAAATTCCCAAACCTTGTGTTTAAAGACATGACCCTATTCTCACGTAATGAATCTATTGGTGGATTAGTAACTTGACTAAAATTTTGTCTGAAAAAATTTGAAAGAGGCCTGAATTTACTTGATAATACAGCTATTGGAGTATCATCACCCATCGAACCAACGGCTTCTTTTCCATCCTCAACCATTGGATGCAAAATACTTTCTAAATCTTCAATGGTAAAACCAGCTAAAAATTGTCTTTGTCTTAATTCATATCCTCCATAAATATTTTTTTCCTTCAATTCATTTAAAGATTTACTTAACTCAATGTGATTAGAGGCAAATTTTTTATATATTGGATTAGATGATAAATAATCTTTTGTTTTTTTATCATTATAATATTTACCTTTATCCAAATCTAAAGAAATCATTTGTCCTGGACCAACTCTGCCCTTAAAAGAAATATTATTTTCTTCTACAGGGATCATGCCTGTCTCAGATCCGGCAAAAAAGAGTTTGTCTTTAGTAATGGTAAAGCGTAATGGACGTAATCCATTTCGATCAGAAGCTGCAACAACCCACTTTCCATCACAAGCAGCAATCGCAGCAGGTCCATCCCACGGTTCAATAACAGAATTAAGATAATTATACATATCTCGATGAGCCTTAGGTATAATTTTATTTTTTTTAGACCACGCTTCTGGAATTAACATCATTTTAGCTACCGGTAATGTTCTTCCTGTGCGAACTAATAATTCAAAGGCAGCATCTAATGATGCGGTATCAGAATTTCCAGATTTAATAATTGGTTTCAAATCATCAATATTTTTTATAAAAGAACTTTCCATCCCAGCTTCATGAGTCTTCATCCAATTCACATTCCCTTTGAGAGTATTTATTTCTCCGTTATGAGCTATGATCCTAAATGGTTGTGCTAGCTCCCAAGAAGGAAAGGTATTAGTAGAAAATCTTTGATGAAAAATAGCAAATCTTGATATAAATCGTTCGTCGCTAAAATCAGGATAAAAATCAGATATATTTTGAGCTAAAAACATTCCTTTATAAATAATTGTTTTAGAACTCAAAGAGCAAATGTAAAATTCTCGTAACTGATCTTCTGTTGCTCTCTTCTCAATTTTTTTTCGAACCGTGTATAAAACCGTTTCTAATTCTTGATCTGAATAATTTTTATTTGTGGCAAACAATAGCTGCTCTATTTCGGGTCTTGTATCGTTTGCTTTTTGTCCTAATACTTTTGCATTAACAGGTACTTGTCTCCAACCAAATATATAAAAATCATTTTTTAATAATTCTTGTTCTACTAAAGTACGACAACGCTCTTGTTCTGTATAATTATTCCTTGGTAAAAAAATCATACCAACGCAAAGTGTTTGGTCTTCTTTTAATTCATGACCAGTTGATTCAATTTTATCTTTGAAAAATTCTTTACTAAACTCAAAATGCAAACCTGCTCCATCTCCTGTTTTGCCATCTGCATCGACAGCTCCTCTGTGCCAAACTGCCTTTAAAGCGTTGATTCCATTAAGAATTACCTCTCTTTTTGGCTTTCCATTCATAGAAACGACAAAACCAACTCCACAAGCGTCATGCTCATCTACGTTTACGTGATTTTTTTTTAATAAATCTAAATTTTGTAAAAATCTTTCTTTCATTATGCTGCTTCAGTTTCAGTTTGTTGTCTTTTAACTTTTAGATAATGATCAATTTCTTTTGCAACATCTCTGCCATCTCTTATAGCCCAAACCACTAGTGACGCCCCTCTCACAATATCACCAGCTGCAAATACTCCTCTGATATTTGTTCTCATGGTTTTTAAATCGATTTTAATCGTTCCCCATTTTGAAACTTCTAATTTAGGCTCTGAAAACAAAGTGGGTATCTCTTCAGGATCAAATCCAAGAGATTTAATTACTAGATCAGCAGGTAATTCTTCTGTTGCACCCTCAATAATCTTTGGAGATTGTCTACCAGAGGAGTCTGGCTCACCTAGTCTCATTTTATCGTAAATAACTTTTTCCACTTTATCTTTTCCAATAAATTCTTTGGGACTTGATAGCCAAATAAATTTTACTCCTTCTTCTTCTGCATTCAGAACTTCTCTTGCAGACCCTGGCATATTTTTTTTATCTCTTCGATATAGACAAGAAACAGATTTAGCTTTTTGCCTTATCGCAGTTCTAACACAATCCATTGCTGTATCTCCTCCGCCTATAACGATAACATTTTTTCCTTCAGCATTTAAAGTACCATCATCAAACTCTGGCACTTTGTCACCTAGTCCTTTTTTGTTAGAAGCAGTTAAAAATTTCATTGCAGGAAAAACATTTTTTAAATGTTGTCCAGGTACATCAATTTCTCTTGCCTTATAAACTCCTGTTGCAATTAAAATTGCATCATGCTTTTCTTTCAATTCTTCTAAAGTAGAATGTGTGCCTACTTCAAAATTTTGAACAAACTTAATTCCACTGTCTTGGTAAAGTTTTGATCTTCTTTCAACGATAGATTTTTCTAATTTAAAATTAGGAATTCCATAAATTAAAAGACCACCCGCCCTATCATATCGATCATAAATAGTGACTTGATATCCTTTTTGTCTAAGTTGCTCAGCTGCAGCTAATCCAGCTGGTCCAGCTCCTATAATACCAACTGTTTCTGATAATTCTTTTTTTGGATTAATTGTTTCTACCCATCCATGTTCCCAGGCAGTGTTTGTAATGTACTTCTCAATCGCACCTATAGTAACTGTTCCATGGCCAGATTGTTCGATAACACAGTTTCCTTCACATAATCTATCCTGCGGACATATAGATCCACAAACTTCTGGCATGGAATTTGTTGACGATGACAGCCGGTATGCTTCTTCTAATCTTCCTTCTGCTGTCAGTTTTAACCAGTCTGGAATATTGTTATGTAATGGACAATGAACCTGACAAAATGGTGTTCCACATTGGCTACACCTACTAGCTTGTTCCGATGCTTTATTTTCAATGAATTCTTTATAAATCTCGTGAAAATTTGATACTCTTTCTTTCGCATCAATTTTGCTTGGTGTTTCTTTTTTTATACCTACAAATTTGAGCATTTTTTCTGACATAATATTATTCTAATATTTTTGATAATTTTCCCTATAATTAGGGACAAGTATTAAAAATAGCAATTAAAAAAGGATATTATTAGTTATCAAGTTATTACCTATTTTAAAAAATATCCCAAAAAATTACAAATTTAATAAATAAAACCAAAAGAAAGTATAAAAAATTGACCAAACTTTGGGAAGTTTAAAATAAATTTAATTAATATAAAGACTAACTTTATGACCGAAATATATTTTCTAAAAATACTAATTCTTTCTGTGGCTCAAGGTATTTTTGAGTTTATACCGGTATCAAGCTCTGGTCTTTTAGTGGTTCTTGAGGAAGTTTTAAAAGTTGAAAGCAATAATTTACTCCTAAATGTAACTATGCACGGTGGTAGTTTGGCAGCAGTTGTAGCTTTTTTCTTTAAAGATTTAATATCTTTATGGAAAAATCAAAAACTACTTATTAATCTTATCATTGCTACAATACCAGTTGTTATCACAGGAGGAGTGTTAAGTTATTTTGGATGGATAAATAACATTATGAACCTGGCAGTCGTAGGATATTCAACAATATTTTTTGGTTTACTCCTTTTTATTAGTGACAAAAAAAAAGAAATACAAAGTTTTACCAACTCTATTTCTAATAAAGATGCAATGATAATTGGATTATATCAAATACTAGCATTAATTCCTGGAACCTCACGAAGTGGAATTACAATAACCGCAGCTCGTTTTTTAAATTTTAATAGAGTGGATGCAGCTAAATTTTCTTTTTTACTATCTGTACCAACTTTATCAGCAGCCTTTATTTTGGGTAGCTATGAAATCATAAAGCTAGATCAAACTAATTTTACTATATTATCTTTTTTTGCTTTTATATTTAGTTTTATATTTTCTTTGCTCACAATAAAATATTTTTTAATTTTTTTAAAAAAATTTAGTCTTAATTTATTTGTGATATTTAGAATTATTTTGGGTAGTGTACTTTTAATTAATTATTATTTTAATCAGTAAATTGACCTGTGGGTCTATACACCTTCAAGTAACCTGAAATTATATTTTCAATATTTTTAGGTTTAATTTCAAGATCTTCAAATGTTTTATTTTGATCTGAAACAATATTGTCTCCTTCTTGTAAAATCTGAACCTGATCTAATGTTAAAAGTGGCTTGGGAAACATTTGTAAAAAAAATGCCTGAATTTTTCCCATTGAAAATGGAATAGGAATAATAATTCTTTTCTTTCTAATTTCTGTCAATAGCATTTTTATAAGCTCTAGAAATGAAAATATCTTTGGTCCGCCAAGTTCAAATATTTGTTTTGATAAATTATTTTCAATAATTACATTAACTGCCTCAGCAATATCATTGACATAAACAGGTTGAAATTTAGTTTCAGCCCCAACCAATGGAATGACTGGAAAAATATTTACTAATTTTGCAAACATATTAAAAAAATTGTCTTTAGGTCCAATGACTATGCTTGGTCTAATAATTGCATAGTTTGAAAAATTTTTTTTTATTGCTTCCTCTCCAGCATATTTACTTGAAATATATTTTGAATTGGAATTGGCTTTTGCACCAAGTGCTGAAAAATGGATCAAAAGCTTGGAATGCTTAGAGCTGGAAAAAATTTTAGATAAAGTATTAGGAAACTTGCAATGAATATCTTCAAACTTTTGAGAGCTTTTTTCATACAATATTCCAATTAAATTAATACAAACGTCACAATCATCTAAGAAGTTCTGAATTGATTTATCAGAATGAATATTAATTTTTGTTAATTCAATTTGAGCTGTATCTCCCGAAACTCTTAAATTCTGTGATAAATATGGATTTCTTGAAGCTACTTTTATTTTATAGTTATTTCTTGCAAGTCTTTGAATTATGGACTCGCCTATAAAACCTGAGGCCCCAAAAATACCTATTGTTCTACTATAATTTTTGCTACTCATACTATATACAATCTACAATTGAACAATAAAGTTTCATACTGAATAATGAAAATAACACTATACCAAAACGATTTACCAAATAACCATAAATTAGAAAGTGCTAAAAGTGTAGCTATTGATGCGGAGTCTTTGGGGTTAAATTATAAGGGAAGAGATAAACTTTGTTTGTTACAAATTTGTAGTGGTGATGACGAAGTATATATCATTCAATTTGATAGAGATAAGTACCATGCTCCTAACCTTGTAAAGCTCCTAAGTAACAAAAATACTCTTAAAATAGCCCACTATGCAAGATTCGAGATAGGAATAGTCAAGCACTACTTAAAAATTGATTTACAAAATATTTATTGCACTAAAATTGCCTCAAAGTTGTGCAGAACTTACACGGATAAACATGGATTATACGATATTACTAAAGAACTATTGGGAATTACTCTTAACAAAGCCCAACAATCATCTGATTGGGGTTTGCAAAAATTGAGTGAAGAACAAAAACAATATGCTGCATCCGATGTTATTCATCTACATCAAATCAAAGAAAAATTAGATCAGATGTTAGTTCGAGAAGGTAGGCTTGAAATGGCAAAAAAATGTTTTGCATTTTTAGAAACTAGAGTTGAATTGGATCTTGGTGGTTGGGAAGAAGATATATTTAGTCACTAATTTATGAAAAAAAATAAATTAATCACCTCAGCGAGAAAAGTTATATCTGCTGAAATTGTAGCTTTAAAAAAACTATCTCAATCTATTGATGCATCATTCATAAAAACTATAGATCTACTCCATAAAGTTAAGGGAAGAGTTATTTGTTGTGGTGTCGGCAAATCAGCAAAAATATTAGAAAAAATATCAAGCACTCTATCATCTATTGGAATTTCAAGTTTTACTTTAGATCCAACAGATGCAGGGCATGGATCTTTGGGTGCAATTAAAAAAAATGATATTTTAATGATCGCTTCTTTTAGTGGCAACAGTTCAGAATTGGGGAATATCATCAAATACGCAAAAAAACTTTCTGTTAAAATTATTGGTATTAGCTCTAATCAACAATCAAACCTTATTCAGTCCAGTAACATCAAAATTATCATGCCCAAAGTTAAGGAGGCGGGCAATCAAGAGCTAGACATGATTCCAACCAGTAGCTCTATTAATTTATTATCGCTTGGTGACTGCATTGCAATATGCCTTGCGGAAAGAAAAAAATTTAACAAAAGAAATTTTGGAGCATTCCATCCAAGTGGCAGTCTCGGTAAAAACTTGTCTACAGTTGAAGAAATTATGATTACTGGAAAAAACCTACCTATTGTCGAAGAAACAACACCAATTAAAAATACTGTTTTAACTATTTCAACTAAAAGACTTGGATGTGCAATTGTTGTAAAAAATAAAAAAGTCACTGGATTTGTTTCTGATGGAGATATGAGCAGAGGAATTAAAAAATTCTCAAATATTTTTCAGAAGACGACAAAAGATATTATGTCCAAAAAACCACTATCTATATCTAAAGATTGTCTCATTATAGATGCGCTACGATTAATGAATGAAAGAAAAATTACTGCATTAATAATTGTTGAGAAAAAAAAATTAAAAGGAGTTATTCATATGCATAATATTTTATCTTTTATGAATTCATGAATATTAATTTAGGAAAAATTACACAAATAACGTTAATACTATTAAGTTTTATTTTATTATTTTATACCTACTATTACCTACCCAAACAGAACAAGGGATCAATCAAAGTAGAAACAAAAGAGGAAATTAAAACAGTTGAAGAAATAAAATCAAAAAATACATTCAAAAATACTGAGTATATCAATACGGATAAGGAAGGGAAAAAATACACAACCCAAGCGAAAGAATCTTATATATTGCAAAACGAGCCAGACTTAATTTATTTAAATGGTGTCTACTCTTTTACTACGCTTAAAAAAGATAATACGCTCATCGAAATTCGTTCTAAAAAAGCATTGGTTAATAAAAAAACTAACGAAACAACCTATGAAAATCAGGTAGTTATTACTAATAAAAGCTACAAAATTACCTCTAACATTGCAAAGCACTTATCTCAAAAAAATTTAATTGTCATAGATGGCAATGTTGTAATGAAAGATTTAACAGATGGATTGTCTCATATTGTTTATTGCGATACGGTAGAAATAGATACAACGACTAATAATGCTGTAGCCTTTATGAAAGACAAAAATAAAAAAGTTTTGGCAGAAAAATACAAATGAAGAAAAAGAAAATTATCCAAGCCAGCATAATTCAGGAAAATATTAATGATGAAAATAAAATTACTAATTTTACTGATAGGCAAGATTTATTAAAAAAAAATCAAGAAACAACAATAAATCCTGATATATTTTTTCTAGATACAAAATTTGCTATTCAGGAAAAAACAAAAGAAGAGAATAAGGAAATATTTGTTTTAAAGCCAGAATTCCAAGTCATTGAAAATCCGATTGAAATCAAAGAAGTAAAAAAAGAAAATATTTTTGATATTAAATCAAAAAAGAACCAATCTCTTCAAATAAAAAAAATTTCAAAATCTTTAGGTGGCAGACCAATATTAAAAAATATTTCGTTAACACTTGAGCCAGGAAAAATTGTTGGACTGCTAGGACCTAATGGTTCAGGAAAAACAACGCTTTTTAACCTAATCATTGGAAAAATATTTCCTGATCAAGGAGAAATTATTTTTAATGATGAAGTTATTCATGATCTACAAATTCATACCAGAAGTTTAAAAGGTCTAAGCTTACTAGAGCAGCATAAGGGTTTGTTTGGCAACATGACAGCTGAAGAAAATTTATATGCTATTCTTGAACTACACATTAAAGATAAAGAAGAAATTAATGATAGGATTGATGCGCTACTTGGTTATTTTGAATTAGGCTACCTAAAAAAAAGCAAAGCAAACTCATTATCAGGTGGGGAGTATAAAAAAGTTTCTATTCTTCAAAGAATTTGCAATCCAACTATCTCCACACTTTTACTAGATGAACCATGTGCTGCTTTAGATCCCTTATCGATTAGTTCTCTAAAAAAATTTATTGTTGAATTAAGAAATATTGGTTTATCTATTCTCATTACAGACCATAATTACTGGGCAATTGAAAATATTTTGGATAAGGCCTATCTAATTAAGGACGGTCAAATATTAGTTGAAGGAACTCCAGAAAAAATTTCTAACGACGAAAATGCTATAAAATATTATTTGGGTGGAAATTTTAGAATTTAATCTGGTTTAAATTCTTCGTTTGAATCTTCTATTTCTTTTTGATCATCTAGAGAGATAATATCATCTTCAACACCATCGCTAGCAACATCATCAATATTATCTAAATCATCAACTTTCTTTTCTTTTACCTCGGGCTTTGCTACCGGAGCATACGTTTGTTTTAAATTCATTTCTTCAGGTATGTATTCTGCACTACAAATCGGACAAGTGATTTTATCTTTTTTGTTCATCGTGTAGTATTTTGCACCACACTCACAAAAAATTTTATTTCCCCAACTTTGATCAGCCATAAGTGTATTATTCGTTTGTAATGTTTAAAGTGCGTTTATATAATTCGTACTCAAATGGCAATTAAAAAATTATTTAAAGCACCTAATAATATATCTCTGAAAGGATCGCTGCATTTACCTGGTGACAAATCTATTGGAATTCGTTCTTTAATTATACTTTCTCAAAGCTATGGCATCTCAAACGTAAGTAATATTTCTGATGGTGAAGATGTGCAGACTGCTTTGGCTAATATTAAAAAATTAAAAATAACTGTTCAAAAAACAGGACCATCTGATTACAAAATTTTCGGTTTAGGAATTGGTTTTAAGCCATTTAAAGGAACTTTAAATTTTAATAATAGCGGAACAACCTTAAGACTTTTAACTGGATTGCTTTCCACCTCTCCAGTTGAAGCAAAACTCATTGGTGATGCTTCTTTATCAAAAAGACCAATAAGAATAATTTCTCTCATGGAAAAATTTTTTGCATCTTTTTCTCCTAAAAATAAAGATTATCTGCCAATCAAACTAATTGGATATGGAGACGCAGTTCAAAATGATATTTCGATCACTAAACCATCAGCGCAAATAATCAGTGCTTGTATCTTAGCTGGTATGAACGCACATGGCTTAACATCGATCACTGCACCTAATACTGCAAGAGATCATACGGAAAGAATGTTGAAATATTTAAAATACCCTATTCAAATAAAAAATCATGGAAAGATGAAGACAATTAAAATTATGGGTAAACAATTTTTATCTGCAGAAAAAAATTATATTGTACCAGGTGACCCATCTTCAGCTGCATTTATAATTGTTTTGGGTGCGCTAACTAAAAATAGTAGCGTCACACTTCATAATATTCTGCTCAATGAAAAAAGAATTGGTTTTTTAAAAGTATTAAAAAAAATGGGTGCTAATATTCAAATTAAAAATAAAAAAATAAAATTTGGCGAAAGTGTTGGAGATATAGAAGTTAAATCTTCTATGTTACGTGGAGTATCATTATCAGCTGAGATCATTCCAAGTATTATTGACGAGATTCCAATATTAATGGTTGCAGCAGCTTTTGCTGATGGAAAAAGTTATTTTCCAAACTTAGATGAATTAAAAATAAAAGAGTCTGACCGTTTAGCTGCAATGGAAATCAATTTAAAAAAAGTTGGAGTTTCTCTTACAAGAACTAGTAATAGCTTAACCATTCTTGGTTTAGATGAAGATTTTTACTCTAACAAAGTTGCAATAGTAGATAGTTTTAAAGACCATAGAATAGCTATGAGCTTTGCGGTAATGGCAATGGCTTCTAAAAAGAAAATTCATATAAAAGATTTTGATTGCGCAAGAGTTAGCTATCCAAACTTTTTATCTGATATTGAAAAAATTAGAAATAAAAGCTTTAAGCAAATTATTGTTGGATTGGATGGACCAGTATCTAGTGGTAAAACTTCCGTTGCAAAATATGCAGCAAATAAATTACAAAACAGTTTGTTTTTAGACTCTGGATTGCTCTATCGATTTCTTGCAAAAAAGCAGTTGCAACAGAAGCAAAAAAAAATAAACGTCAGCAAATTAATTACTATTGCAAAAAAAATATCCTTAAATGATTTAAAATCTTCAGGGCTACATAAGCAAAATATTAATCTACTGGTTTCTAAAATTGCGAAAATTCCTCAAATAAGAAAAGCCCTACTTCCAGTGCAAAGAAAAATTATCTTTAACACTTCTTTTCAAAATGTATTTGTCTGCGGAAGAGATATTAATTCTAAAGTTGCTCAAAATGCAGATCTAAAAATATACATTGATGCCCCATTAAAAATGAGAGCAACAAGAAGATATCTAGAACTAAAAAAAATTAATCCAGCTATTACCTTCGAAGAAGTGCTAAAAACCGTTAAAATGAGAGATTTTAACGATAAATCTAGATCGCATTCTCCCCTAATTAAAACCAAAGACTCTATCTTGATTAATAATACAGGAAGCAATATAAGAACCACCTTTGTAAAATTACAAAGATTAATTAGAAAGGTTCAGAGTAACTAATATTGATAGAACAAACGTTAAAAGTTTATAATAATGGTAATGCAGAGTTTGAAGCATTACTAAATGAAGACCTATCCCAAAGATCTGTTAAAGAAAACTCTATCGTAAAAGGCAAAATAGAAAAGATAGAAGAAAAATTTATTACCATTGACGTTAAAGGTAAGTCATCGGGAATGATAGATAAGACAGAATTATCTAGAGAAGAATTGGACAATTTAAAAGTCGGTGGAGAATTAGAAGTTTATATTGAAAGAGTAGAAAATAAAGTTGGAGATATAGTTTTAAGTGTTGAAAAAGCGAGAAGAGCTAAATCATGGAAAAAAATTGAAGATGCCTTTGCTAAAAAAGAAAAAGTTTCAGGCGTAGTAAAAAATTCAGTTAAAGGTGGTTTTATTGTAGAAATTTTTGGTATTTTTACTTTTTGCCCCTCTTCACAATTAAGTGATCGTCCTATCAAAAACACTTCAGAGTTTTTTAATAAACCTTTAGAGTTTTATATTATTAAAATTGACAATGTTCGAATGAACGTCATCAGTTCTAGAAGAGCAATTTTAGAAGAAGTTAAAAATCAAAATAAAGATGAAGTAATCTCAAAATTCAAAGTAAATGATATTGTTGAAGGAAAAGTAAAAGCCATCACAAGCTATGGTTTGTTTGTAAGTATTGAAAACTTAGATTGCCTACTCCACTCAAGTGAAGTGAGTTATTTAAAAATTTCAAATCTTAACGATATGTTCTCCGTAGGAGATAGCGTGAAAGTTCAAATTTTAGAAATCGATCAAGAAGCTAAAAGAATTAGCCTTTCTATTAAATCAATGTTGCCAGACCCATTTGTTACCATCCAAGAAAAATATACTGTTGGATCAGATTACGATGTAAAAATTACAAAACTTTCTGACTTTGGTGCATTTGCAGAATTAGACGAAGGAATTGTTGGATTAATTCACTCTAGTGAAATTAAGCACATGCAAAAAAATGTAAATCCAAAATCCGTATTTAAAATTGGAGAAGTAATTAAAGTAAGACTAAAAGAAGTTGATACAGAGAAAAGAAAAATAAGTTTTAGTTATAAAGATACACAACCAAATCCAATGAATGATTTCTTGGAAAAATATCCTGTTGGATCTATCGTGGATGCAAAAGTTGTTAATAAAAAAGATTTTGGATTGTTTTTAAATACTGGGGATAGTGAAATCGATATTTTTGTGCATTACAAACAAATATCATTTAATGAGACATCAAAAGATTTAGATGATTACACTAAAGGTCAATCCGTTCAGTTAAAAATTATTGATATTAAAGACGAAAAAGTAAACGGATCCATCAGAGCATTGAAAAAAGATCCATTTAATTTCTTTGATGACAAAAAAGTAAAAGACATCATTTCCATTCGTGTTGCAGAAGTATTAGATAATGCAATCAAAGTGAATGTGGGTGAAGACAGATATTCTACAACTATCAAAAAGGGCGATATAGCCTTAGAAAAAGCTGATCAAAGGCCTAATAGATTTGCACCAGGTGACACTCTGGATGCTATGATTTCTGAATTAGATTTAACTGCTAGAAAAGTAAAACTATCTATTAAAGATTTAGAGAAACATCAGCAAGCTGAAGCGGTTGAGAAATATGGATCTACTGCATCAGGAAGTTCACTTGCAGATATTTTAGGAACAGCGCTTAAGAAAAAAGACCAAGAATAATCTTTTCTAATTCATTTTTATTATTTATTCTTTAAATTCAATAGTCTATTCTATGATCTATGGAAAAGAAAACTTTTGTCAAAAAAGAATTAGTTGAAGCATTACAAAAAAAATACCCTAAAGTTTTAAGTTCCAATATTGAAAAAATGACCGATTCTATTTTTCGATTTTTATCAAATAAACTTGCTGCTGGACATAACGTAGAAATAAGAGGCTTTGGCATGATGAAAGTAAAAACAACAAGCCCTCGTAAAGCTCGAAATCCTCGAACTGGGCAAACAGTCGAAGTTGGAATTAAAAGAAAAATTAGCTGGAAGAGCTCTAAGCTACTTAATAATGAAATTAATTACGATATAGAAAAAGACACAGAGTGAAAAAAAAAATATTTATTGCTTGTGATACCACGAATATTGCAACCATTAAAAAAATTATCTCTCATAGCAAAACCACAAAATTAATTATTGGCTACAAATTTGGATTAGAATTTTTTTATTCAAAACTTGGCAGATCTTTTCTTGGACAACTTAAAAATAAAATAGTTTGGCTTGATCTAAAATTAAAAGATATACCAAATACAGTCTCTTCTTCTATTCATGCATTAAAAGATTTACAGCATGCTAGATATTTAACTATTCATGCCTCTGGTGGACTGGAAATGATGAAGGCAGCAAAGCAAGCAGCTAATAAAACAAATAAAAAACTTAAAATTTTAGGTGTTACAGTACTAACCTCTTTTTCAGAATCAGCTATTAAACAAACAGGACATACAAAAAAAATTAATAACATTGTTATCCAGCAAGCTAAACTTGCAAAACAAGCTGGACTAGATGGTATTATTTGCTCAGGTCATGAGGCTCGATTAATTAAAAAAATTTGCAAAGGTATGGAAATTATTACTCCAGGTATAAGACTACCAGGAGATACTAAACAAGATCAAAAAAGAGTAATGACCCCTCAAGATGCATTTAATAATGGAGCAACAGGTATCGTCATTGGAAGAAGTATTACCAGTGGTAATATTAAAAATAACATACAAAAATTAATTGCTTCTCTCAATTAAATGAATGCCACTATAAAAATCTGTGGCTTGAAAGATCTAAGAGCTATCGATGCAGCAATATCTAATGGAGCGCAGTATTTAGGTTTTGTTTGTGACTATCCTAAAAGCCCAAGAAGTTGCAGTGCTTTAGAATTAATTGCAATTACAAATAAAATTCATACAAAAGATATTTTTAAAGTTGCAGTTATGGTTGATCCAAATGATAGAATTATAGAACAAATTCACCATCATATTGATTTTATTCAGCTACACGGCTCAGAGACGAATGAAAGAATTATAGATATAAAATCTAGATTTAATCTTCGCATTATTAAAGCTATAAAAATAAAAGAAGAGGAAGATTTGCAACAAATAGATTTATATCCTGCAGCAGATGATTTACTATTAGATACTCCCGCTATGGAAAAATCAGAACTTTTTAATTTTAATTTGTTAGATAATCTAAATATCAGCTCTTATTTTTTAGCAGGTGGAATTAATATTACTAATATTCATCAAGCTCTACACTTTACCTCTAAGATTGATATCTCTAGCGGTGTGGAGTCAGAGCCAGGGGTAAAAGATATTAATAAAATTAAAGATTTTATGGATGAAGTGAAAAGACATGCTTAAGTTAAAAAAGAAAATTCAGTTAATTGACCAGCACGATAAAAATTATTTATACGGAGGAAAATTTGGCGGAAACTTTATTCCTGAAACATTAAAAAAACCGGTTGAAGATTTAACTATTCTTTTTGAAAAACTAAGACATGATAAAAAATTTCTTCAACAAAGAGATTATTATTTTAAACATTATGTGGGAGCCCCCACTCCATTTATTCCTCTTCATAACTTAACAAAGCATTTAGGTGGTGCACAAATTTGGGCAAAAGTTGTTTCGGAAGCAAATGGCGGTGCGCATAAAATTTACAATGCAACTGTTCATGCATTAATTTGTAAGCGAGCTGGAAAAAAATACATTATTGGAGATACGGGCGCTGGCTATGCTGGAAAAATGCTTAGTATGGCTGCTAAAAAATTTGGTCTTAAATGTAAAATTTTTATGGGTGCCAAAGATATTAAAAGACAAAAACCAAACTGTGATGCCATGAGAAAAAATGGTGCTGAAATAGTGCCGGTATATTCAGGTAGTCAGACTTTGGTTGATGCTGTGAGTGAATGTATGCGTTATTGGGTTTCTAACTGCGATACTACTCATATGTGCGTTGGCTCAACTGTTGGGCCAAATATATTTATTAAAATTTGCGCATGGAGCACAGCTCAAATTTCTCGAGAACTCATTGTTCAAATGAAACAAACATTTGGAAACGTTCCAAAAAAACTAAAGCTCATTAATTGCGTTGGTGGAGGATCTAGCGCAATGGGTTTTTGGAATGAATTTATGGACTATGACAAAAAACAAGTTGAATTTATTGGTGTTGAAGCTGGAGGACCAACAAAAAGTAAATTACACGCTGCACCTTTAACCAATGGTTCTAAAATTGGAATTTTACATGGAGCAGCACAATATGTAATTCAAGACAAGGATGGGCAAATTGGTGAGACAGCTTCTATTAGTGCTGGACTTGATTATCCTGGTATTTCCCCTCTTCATTGTTTCTTAAAAGATACAAAAAGAGCGAGATATACTTCGGCAACTGATGAAGAGGCGCTAAACGCTTACAAGCTTGTATCAAAATTAGAAAAACTCTCTCCATCATTAGAACCATCCCATGCATTTGCTGAAGCTATTAAATTAGCACCTAAGCTTAGCAAAGAAACTATCATTGTGGTGAATAGTTGCGGTGATGCAAAAAAAGATAGGGATATTATTAAAAAAAGGCTGGGTTACTTTAAATGATTTCCACTATTCAAAAAGCATTCAGCAGTTGTAAAAAAGAAAAGCGTCCAGCTTTACTAACTTATACAGTCGCGGGTGATCCTAATATTAAAACATCTTTACAAATTTTAAATAACATCTCTAAGCATGCAGATATTTGTGAAGTAGGACTTCCGCACAATACGCCGGTAGCAGACGGTGGGCAAATTCAAAATAGCTCTTACCGAGCTATTCAACGAGGCATAACAACAAAGCAGGTATTTCAATTAATCAAACAATTTAAAAAAAATAATACTACACCTATTATTCTGATGGGGTATTTTAATACTGTTTTTCAATATGGAGAAAATAATTTCCTAAAGGACTGCAAAGCTTCAGGAGTGGATGGAATTATTATTGTAGATTTGCCTTGGCCAGAAAATAAAAAATTTTCTTTAATGTGCAAAAAAAATTCTATTAATTTTATTCAACTAATATCACCAACCACATCAGATAAAAGAATGAAACAGATTATAAAAGATTCCCATGATATGCTTTATTATATCAGTATGCTTTCTACGACTGGAGGAAAATTAAAAGTATCACCCAAACAAATTTTACAAAATTACTCTAAGATAAAAAAAATCAATCCTGCGAAAAATGTTGTAATTGGTTTTGGTATTACTGAAAAAACTATCAGCTCACTAAAAAAAGCAGACGGATTAGTGGTAGGCAGTGCATTATGCAAAGCTATTACTATGTCTTTGCTTAAGAAGACAAACCCTGTTCTTCAGTTAAATAAAATGGTAAAAGCATTAAAGGCAAAAATTATATGAATTGGATTACAAATATTACCAAAAAATTAAAGCCAAAATTAAGTAATTTATTTAATAAAAAAACTTCAACTCCAAGTGACCTTTGGACAAATTGTGCATCCTGTTCTGAAATTATTTATAAAGAAAATATAGAAAAAAATTTATATTGTTGCACTAAGTGTGACGAGCCTCAGCAAATCCTACCAAGACAAAGATTTCAGATTTTATTTGATGATGGAATATATACAGAATTAGACACTCCCAAACTAAATTCAGATCCATTACGATGGAAAGACATAACTAGCTTTAAGGATAAGGTAGAGGCTGCGAGGAAAAAATTTAATCAACGCCATGCAGCAATAGTTGCTACTGGAAATATTAATAGCGTTCCAGTTGTAGCATATTGTATGAACCAAAAATTTTTAGGTGGATCTGTTGGAGTGGAAGAAGGCGAGGCATTTGTTTTTGCTTGCAAATATGCAGCAGAACATAATCTTCCTTTTTTAGCTTTTCCTCAAACAGGTGGACAACGAATGCAACATTCAGCATTTGCATTAATGCAAATGCCAAAATCTATTATTGGCCTGCAAATGTTAGAAGAAAAAGGTTTGCCAGCGATTATTATGGCAACCAGTCCTGTGGCTGGTGGAGTGACAGCTAGTTGGTTTTATGGACCATCTGTTTTTGTATTTGCAGAATCTGAACAAACAAAAATTATGTTCGCTGGACCTGGCGTTATTAAAAGAACGATAGGTGAAGATTTGCCAGAAGGTTTTCAAACAGCAAACTATTTATTAAAAAAAGGTTTTGTAGATAGAATTATTCATAGAAAACATCATCGAGAAGAGCTGAGCAGTTTACTTTCTATTTTGTTAAAACTTGATAAACCTTCTCAAGAAATAAAAGATGAATCAACCCTCGAAACTACAATGGATACTGAACGATCTTTACAGACGAAGATCTCCGGATAATATTAAGCTTACTCTTGATCGAGTTAAACAATTACTACTCAAATTAGGTTCCCCTGAAAAAAATTTAGAAAATAATTCTGTTATATTTTTAGGTAGCAATGCAAAATACTCTACGCTGAAATGGACGCAGGCCATTTTAGAAGGACAAGGCCTGACTACAAATGCTTTTATCAGTCCGCATGTAAGCCATGTGACAGAACGAATTGAATTTCAAGGCAAACCAATAACTGAAGATGAATTTATTCATTATCTCACCATCGTTGAAAAGCATGCCGATGAAGACGTTACTTTTTTTGAAATACTTTGTGCTATGGCTTTTTTAGGTTTTAATGAAAAGAAAGCAGATATTAATTTAATCGAAGTTGGTCTTGGCTATATTTTTGATGCAACAAGAACAATTGAAAACCCCCTAATTACAGTAATATGCCCTATTTCATTAGAGCATAGAAACTTTCTTGGACCAGAACTCAAAGATGTAGTTCGAAATAAAGTATCTGATATTAGTAAAAAAACAAATATCATTATATCAAAACAAGATCCTACAACTCTAAAATACATAGATGAATACCTATCTAAAAATCCATCCAAAAAATTTTATTTAAGCGAAGAATTTAATATTCATATTGAAGATAATAAAATTATTTATCAAGATAATGATTGCTTGTTAGATATAGATCAACCAAAGCATTTTCCAAAGTTTCAATTATCTAATCTAGCTTGTGCTATTCAAGCTGCTAAATTAATTTCTAACACTCCGCTTGATGCAACAAAGATATCTTCATCTATTTTTGCTGTTGAAATGCCAGCTAGATTTCAAAAAATAAATGATCCAAAATTATTAGAATATGTAAACGTAGAAACTACTTTATATGTTTGTGGTAGTCACAACCCACAAAGCGCCAAAGCCACAAGAGAAGCTCTCGAAGATTTAAATACAAAAAAACCAGTTTTTATGGTTTTTGCCATGAACAAAAGTAAAGATTTAAAAGAATACTTAAAACAATTCTCCTCGATCACAACGGAGCTTTTAGCAGTTCAGTTAAGAGATGGCTTTTACAGTACGGATGAAATTATCCAAACTTGTGATGAACTTGGAATGAAAGCTAGACCTGCAGCAAAAAACAACGCAATCTCGCCTATTATGCAAATTAGTATAGCTTGTCCTGACTCTTTAATTTTAGTTTGTGGCTCTTTCGAACTTTGTGGAAGTTTGCTACAATTAAGTTCTAAGCAATGAAAAAATTATTAATCTTACTTTTATTCTTTATCACTCCTTTTAATCTTTCAGCTAATGAAAAAGGTTGGAACTTATTACAAGAAGGTGGAAAGATAGTTTGGATTCGACATAGTATTACCAGTCCTTCTTGTTGTGGAGATCCTGATAATTTAAAAATTAATGACCGATCCACACAAAGAAATTTAGGTAAAGAAGGTATCGAACAAAGTAAAAGAATTGGTCAGCTCTTTAAAAAAAATAATATTCAAATTGACCAAGTTCTAACTAGTCAATTCGAAAGATGTAGAGATACGGCTAAATATGCCTTTGGTGACTACAAAGATTTTCCACCACTCAATTCTTTTTTTAGACAAGGCATTGGTGCTGATGCAACTAGGCAATTAAAAGACATTAAGTCTTTCATCAAAGATTGGAAAAGTACAAAGAATTTAATTCTAGTGACCCACCAAGTAGTTATTTCGGGATCAGTGAATGAAACTGTCTCTTCCGGCGAAATGGTGATTACAGATAAAAATTTAAAAGTGTTAGCTAGAATACCTACTTTGTAATTATCTAACTTTACTATCCAGCCACTCTTTAATGTTCGATTTATTAGCTGCACCTACTTTGGTGTCTAATAGCTGACCGTTTTTAAAAAGTAACATGGTAGGAATACCTCTCACTCCATACTTGGTTGGAGTATTTGGCGCATCGTCAATATTATGTTTGGCAATAACCAGTTTGTCCGACATTTCATCAGATAGCTCTTCTAGAACGGGTCCCACCATTTTACATGGTCCGCACCATTCAGCCCAAAAATCAACTAATACAGGCTTATCAGATTGTAATACTTCTGTTTCAAAATTATCGTCATTTACTTGCTTGGTTGCCATAAAAGAATCTCCTAAAGTTAAAAGAGTAAGTTAAGCATCTACTATAAATTGTCAACTAGGCGTCTTGATATTTTTTTTCAATCTCTTCTAGAAAAAGATTCAGGTCATTCATCATTGCAAGTCTTTCTTGGTCATTTTCTTCTTCATATTTCACTCGTAAAGTATCAAGCTCAGAATAAGCTTTTGGTATAGTGTTCCATTTTTCTTGGTTTGTACTTAATATTTGCTTTGCAATAGCGCGGTGAATTTCATTGTACATATCCTTTGGTAAAATGGATGGATTTTCCTCATAAATTAATCGTTTAGCAAAATAATTAAACCGAGAGTCCTTAAATTTGTCAGCAACAAGTAATCGGTCTTTCCAATCTGCTTTATGGAATTCTTGCATGGTATTTCTATCTCCATCACTGGCAAAGCCACCTGAATAAATGGATTCTTCTGCTTGCACATCAAGCTGCGAATCTAAATCTTCTTTTTCTTGCGCTTCATCTTCTAAAATTCTAGAAACTTTCTTTTTAAATTCTTCATTACTTCGTAAAGATTCAGCTCGCTCCATTAATTTTTTCATACCAAGTTGCTTATAACCATCAAAATTTTCTCCAAATTTTGGATTCATAATAACAGGATGTTTATTATTTTTTACTGATCTAATAATTTTTGGACTTTTTTTCATGGCGGCTTTCAAATCCTCCATGCTCATTTCGAAATAAGTTTGTGGATCTTCTTTTAAATCAAAACACTGAGGCCAGTTATATTTTGGGTGAAAACATAAAAAAGTAACGACATAGGGTCTGGCTTTTCCGTAAAAATATTCATTAAAACAAAATAGTTTTTCATTTTCTACAATTGTATTGACCTCTGCCTTACTTGTAGTCATTAAGCTTGCTTTCCAAACAGCCGGAGCCTTATCTGCTATAATTTTTGCAATTCCAATAGTTGCTAATACATCACCGATTGCGTCATGAGCATTACCATGCTCAATCCCATTCATAGGTGCAAGCTCGTCTAATTTAAAAACAGCATTTCCTTTGTCCGATGTAGGAGTTTTAATACACTCAGGATAATATAGATGTGCGGTTCTAATTAATCCCAAAATATCTCCACGCTTATTTCCATTAAACTGAGTCAGATAAGGATCGTTTAAGGTTTTAAACAAAGTTTTTCGCAAAAATTCTTCATCAAAACCAATAGAATTATATCCAATAAAAATAGCTGGCGTCCATTTTTTAAAAACTTGTAGCATTTGATCAACCAAACCGTAATGAGAAAGATTAGTTTTTCTGAGCATGTCTGGTGTAGTTTTGTTCACTAATAATGCTCCTGGTTCAGGTACTAAACCAGGTTTTAAACCACACTTGGCTTCAAATCTGTCTAGTTCTTGAAAATTATCGTTAACTAAAACAGCCCCTACCTGAATAATTTGATCCCAAGTTCCAGATCTACCAGTCGTCTCAAAATCATAAAATGCGTAATTCATTATTTATCTTCCTTTTCTATTGAGGGAATATTAGTTCCTTCTATTTCTACTATTTTTTCTGATCTTCTTTGAATTTTTTCTGCAGAAACTTTAATATTTCTAAATTGATCTGCCACTAAATTAAATTTTTTTTCAACATCTTCAGTCCTTTCCACTAACCGACCGATATCTTTTCCGATCATTCCAATTTCCTTAATGATCATTTGAGCTTTTTTATTCATCTCAGAATCTTTTAAAAATACGCGAAGAGTATTTAATAGACCCCACAAATAAGATGGGGATACAATTAATACATTTTTCTCTCTAGCTTTACCCATCAAATCAACATCGCTATCCTGAATAGATCGATATACACTTTCTGATCTAACAAACATAATTGCATGTGGTGCGGTTTCACCAGGAATAATATAATCACTTGATATTTTTTTTACATTTTTCATTACATCTTCTTCAAAAAGTTTTTTATATTTTTTAATCTCTTCCTCGGATTCTGAGGATTTAAAAACTTTGAAGTTATCAAGAACAAATTTACTATCGATTCCTAATCTTGAGTTAGCATCACCAAAGTCAATTAAACAATCAACTCGCTTACCATTGCTTAAGGTTTCTTGAAACTTTAAATAATTAGAAGGTAATCGATCACGCAATAATTTTTCTAACTCTACTTCCGAAAAAGCACCTCGTTCTTGCTTGTCATCAAGCATATTCTGAAAATTTTTAAAGGTAGTATCAATTGAAGTTTGCATCGATCCCATTTGTTTCGCTGCTTCTTCTAAAACGGTAAATCGACGTGACAGCTCACTTAATTGTGTACTTAAAACAGAAGCGTCATCTTCCTTATCTTTTTTTTTATTCAAGAAAGAATAAAGAATAAAAGCAAGAATAGCTCCACAAGTAATATAAATAATTATTTCCATCATTTTAAACGCAATACATGTAAGGAAAAATAATACAGAACTTTAATTATTAGCTTCCCAATACAATGTTTGCTAATTTTAATTTAAATATTTTATTATGATTCTAGTGACAAAATTCAATAATTCGTAATAATAAAGGTTATAAATCAAGGGTTATTTGGCTTCGTTTGTCCACAAGGGTCTAGAGTGACTGAATTAACTCTGGCGTATTATTGGCAGGATTATTCACTTCCCTACTTACTTCATTAAAGGTTAAAGGCACGCCAGGATAAACGTTTAATAAAGTTAGAGCATCCGTTTTAAGATCTAAATACCTACCAATATCTTGTTCTTGTAAAATAACAGGCATGCGGTGGTGAATTTCTGTCACGTCGCCTTTGGCTTCTGTGGTGATGATCGAAAATTCTGTATTAGTATTTTTTTGATACAAACCTGCAAAGTATAAAGTTTGTAAATCTGTTCCCGTAAAATAATAAGGAACTTTTCTATCGTTTTCATCTTTTCTCCATTCATAATAACCATCAGCTGGAACCACGCATCTTCGAGCAGCTATCAAACCTTTAAAAGTTACTTTTTCATGTATCGTTTCTAATCTTGCATTATTGAGTGGTTTAAAATCTTTCATTTTTTCAGACCACTTGGGAACCAGTCCCCAATGAAATTTATGTAAAGCCAATTGATCTTCTTCCTTCGTGATGACGGGAAGCACACTACCTGGGAATGCATTATAATTAATTTCATCTACTACTCCATTATTTTTTTGGATAATGTTTTTTGTTTTACTTGCTGCTTTTGTAATTACGTATCTACCGCACATTAGTTAAACTTATGATTATAATAATGGTTAAAATATTTTCCTAATAACTGATCAATCTTATAAGCATTAGGAAGCTGAAAGGGTCTTCTTGCATGCACCCTGTCATTCACCCAATGTTCTGACCAACCCGATGTTGTTTCTACACAATCTTTTGCAAAGGTTTCAATTTTATATTCCTCTTGTATTTGCATGCAGCCATTTAAAAAAATATCGACATAGGATTGAGCAATAGGATGGCTTTCGCTTGGTTCTTGTAATCTTGCAGGATTAGCAGCATAGACCCAAAAATTAGCATTATGTGCTTTTACATTCCTTCCATAAAAATTTAAATTATTTGTATCTACTTTTACTCTGCAATAACTTTTTTCTCTTTCATCTAGTTTTTGTAACCCTTGAATAGAAAGAGGATAAAAAATTGCATTCACTTGTGAATCTTGTTTTTCAATAATAGTTAAAAAAGTTGTTTTATAATTTTTTCCATTGTGTCCCCATATTCGTTGAAAACCCTTAATCATCACTGGTTCAACACGGTACGCTGCAGGATTCGTGCTAATTCTAGAATCTCTTTCCATCAAAGAACCATAGCCAATAATGAAGTTTTTAGAGCCTAATTTAGGCTTGATATTACAGTCTTTTGCGACTGATGCGCTAGCAAACCCTATTAAGAAAATGAAAAACAAAAATTGTTTCATCATACTAATTAAATTGGATTGAAGAGTTTAAGTCAACAATAGTTGAAGCGGTTGGTCTTAGATAAATCCCCATATCTACATGATTATAAGTTTGTTGTAGAAGCTGCGGAACATTACAATCTGCTTGGATCGATTTATAAGGATAGTGAGTAGATTTACATCTAGGAATAGCTGACAACACCTCAAATTCTTTTTGATTAATAGTGATAGTTTTACCAATCCATTTAAATTCTTCAAATGGCGCTAAGCCTTCTATATAAATATTACCTCTAAATCTTTCTAAATCAATTTGTAAATTATTTTTATGATTAAAATCTTTTAAACTCTCTACATTAATCAAAGAAATAACAGGCTCACGAATATAATCAAAAAAAGGTTGCTTCGGATTATAAAGTAAAAAAATCTTACTCTCTTCTAACTTCTCTTCTTGTTTAAATACATCAACGATAGTTTGCAATGTAGAAAAGTTTTTATCTTGTACAGAAATTAATTTGTTATGTAATTTAAACAATGAAATTTGATTATCTTCAAAAGAAAAATGATAGTGATTTAAAATAGGAGAATGTTTCATGGATAAAAAATTAATAATGTTTCTTGCTTTTCTATCTTCTTGAAAACGTAAAGCATCTTGTTCATCTAAAAATCTGGTAAAACAAAATACACGGTCTCCTTCAATACCAATATTAGGAATAAGATTAAAACTACTTGTTTCTGTCATGTGCATTGATTTAAAGGGAGAAAAAAAAAGTTTAGTGATCTTGATCATTACGTTCCACAAAAAGTTTGATATGGCTCATTACTAGCTGGAGCTGGATCCTGATAATTTTTCATCTCATGAGTTTCTTGATAAGGTTTCTCTAAAGCTTTTAGTAATGAATGTAAGGGTTGTAAGTCATGATTAGTAGCCGCTAGCAAAGCTTCTTCCACTTTATGATTTCTTGGAATAACTTGGGGGTTATGTTGTTTCATAATTTCTCTATTTGGTTTTCTCTTTTGATAAAGATCATTCCAATTCTGAAAATCTAAATCTTGATACATCGAATGAGACAAAGTTCCATTGGTTAAGTCTTTAAAAGTATTAGTGTAATCTGCTTGGCTTTTATTCATCCATTGCAATAATTTGGTAATTAAAGAATTATCTTCTTCAATAGTCCCCTCCATTCCTAGCTTTTTTCGCATCATTTCTAGGCTTTTTTTCTTATATATTTCGCTGCATTGATTAACTTCGGCTTCCAAAATCTCAACTGCTTTGTTGAGATCAATATCCACTAAAGGAATAAGTGTTTCAGCAAATCTTGCCAGATTCCATTTTGCTATTAATGGCTGGTTCCCATAAGCATAGCGACCTGCATGATCGATCGAACTAAATTTTGTTTTAGGATCATAATGATCCATGAATGCACAAGGTCCATAATCAATACTTTCTCCAGAGATTGCTACATTGTCTGTGTTTAGCACTCCGTGAATGAAACCAACTCGCATATAATGTACAATTAAATCTAGCTGTCTGTTTCTAACTGCTCTAAATAAAGTTAAAGCAGGGTTAGTAGCCTCTGCTAATTCTGGATAATGCCTTCTAATCGAATACTTAATTAAAGCTTGCAGCGCATTGATATCTTTTTGTGCAGCTACAAATTCAAAGGTTCCAACTCTAATATGACTTGCAGCAACTCTAGTTAAAATAGCTCCTGGCAAAGACGTTTCTCGTATTACATCTTCTCCTGTAGCAACTACGGCAAGACTTCTCGTGGTAGGAATTCCCAAATGATGCATGGCTTCACTTATAATATACTCTCGTAACATCGGTCCTAATGCTGCTCTACCATCACCACTTCGTGAAAAAGGTGTTCTACCTGATCCTTTAAACTGAATATCAAATCTTTTTTGTTCTGGTGAAATATGTTCTCCCAGCACAATGGCTCTACCGTCACCTAACATTGTAAAATGACCAAACTGATGACCTGCATAACTTTGAGCAAAAGTTTGGGTATTGTCAGGGATGGAATTGCCAGAGAATAATTTTGCTTTTTCTTCTTCGGTTAAGGAGGAAAAATCTAACCCTAATGTTTTTGCTAAAGTATGGTTAAAGATAATTACTTTTGGTTCTTTTACTGGAACAGGTGAGTATTTCGTTGCCATGATTTCTGGTAACTGCAAATAGCTATTATCAAAATTCCAACCAATATTTTTTGTACTCATTATTTTCCTAAATCATAAATTGTCCAAGGTATTTGGCAAAAACAAATACGATACACAAAATAATTATAATAAAAAAAGTTTTCATAAACTTTTTCATAACAGGTTTAAACCAAGCAAATGATAAGCACACCAAAGCATCAAAACCACAAAAAAAGCCCATGTTAAGCCATCTTTAAATTTTTTCATGTAACATCTTTCATTATTGCTTTGGCTAATAAACTTGCACTTTGCCAAGAGTTTTCAGCTTTTGGCCCAGCCATCCAATCTCCACAAATACCAAGGCCAATTTCTGGTAACCAAATATATTTTTCTGTTTTCGGTTGTTCATTATAAGCATAAAGCCAACCATGTATATTCTGATAATGAACATCTAATTGTTCTAACTGAAAATGATCAGTAAAAGCTTTTATCATTTCTTGTAACATTGCTTCTTTTTTTTCTCGGTAATGTTTGTAATTATTTTTTGCATATTCAATTGTACTTTGAATACTCCATAATTCTAAATTGCTATTATTATTTTCTCTCCTCTTGGAACTTTCGTTGGCGCACCAACCAATAATTGAATTGTTATGAATGATATGACCTGATCCTTTTATCCCAGATGATGTATTCAGCGCTAACATCACACTAAAGATAGGTTGCATCCCTCCTTCTAACTGAATTGCTAATTTAAGTGGCTCGAGTAACACACGGCACTGTTCTAAAGGAATGGTTAAAATTACATTGTGCGCAGATGTTTCTGAACCATCTTTAAATGACAAATCCCAACCAGAGCTATTCTGTTTTAGGGAAGCTAATTCTTTTTGGTAACTTGTGTTCTTTGCTAGCAAATGTTTTACAAAATCATTGTTTCCAGTATTTCCAACATATCTAATTTTATCTTCTTCTATTTGTTTGCCATCTTCATAGAAGTAGCCTTGCCAGTTATGAATATGACTAGACAAATGCTCATCTAGAAATAATTGAAACTCATTATGTTTAGGATGAACATACTGTAACCCATGATCAAAAACTCCTACCCCATCCACTCTTCGTGCAGAAGATCTACCACCAGGTCCTCTTCCCTTATCTACGATAGTAAGATCGTGCTGATTAAGTAAAGCAGATAACACAGCAGCAGAAAAACCAGCTCCAACGATAGTAATTTTTTTCATAAAAAAAATAATACCATTAAGATGAGCAAAAGTAGAAATGATTGATGAAAGTATCTCTGTTTAGACTGAAAAATAGCGACACTTTGGGTTGTTTGATATGTCAAATAAACATATCTAATGCCCAGTAATAGGACTATGAGGTGGCTAATTTAAAAGTATAAACAATTATTCTTTTGGATTTGCCAATTTAAAATTATTTTCTCCCCCGAAAGTTTGTTGAGTTGGCAATTCCAAAAGAACAAGAAAACCCTGAATGATCCCCTATACAGACGAAGAACTAGAATTTCTAAATAAATAAAGTAATTAAACCGAACAAGTCATATCCTGGCCACAACACATAGGAGATTTAATTTTCCCTTGGCATTTTGGACATTTAGATATTTGTACTTGTGTTCCATTCACATCTAATGTGTCATTGACTAATGGTTCATTACAATTAGCGCAGCTAGCATTAACAGCCATGTTGCATTTTGGACATTTGTAAGTTGCTGTCATTGTTTCTCCTTTAATTTCCATAAGCATAGCACGATTAAAACGAAGTGGCAAAATTTGTTTCTAATTTATTCAAATCAAGATAAGTTAAAAAAATAAATGAAGAAAAAAGAAGAAAATAAAACCTGTCCGTGGTCTAGCAACTGTCCGCAAATCTTGAAATGTGCTGGATATTTTATGAAGGCATATGCAGGGGTAGGAATTTGTCTTGGAATTTTTTTACTAGTTGGCTTACAAATTGAACAACAGTATCGAAGCTTTCGCTATATGGGAAATTGCTTAGAGCATTTAAATAATAAAGATATTAAATTAACAGAAGAACAAAGAAATTTTGCTTGTGGTAATATCTACCGAGAAAGCCCAGCACTATTTGAATACTACCGAGGCAATGTAATACAATT
>VTPD01000004.1 GCA_008638015.1 Pelagibacteraceae bacterium
TTTTCCATGCTCATTTTAATTAGTTCTTTTTTTGTAAAACCAGTATCTTCTTTTTGTAAATCTTCAGTTAATTTCTTTAATCTTTTAATAGAATTATTAATGGTGTTCCAATTAGTTAACATCCCACCAAGCCATCTATGATTAACAAAATAATTATTGGTTTCTTTTGCAACGTCAGCAATTAATTCTGATGCTTGTTTTTTTGTAGAAACAAATAAAATCTTTCCTTTACTAGAGGCGCATTTGTGCATTTCTAGTAATGCTTTATTCAGCAATTCTAACGTTTGAGATAAATCAATTATATGTACTGAATTTTTTTCACCAAAAATAAATGGTTTCATTTTTGGATTCCATCTGAAAGTTTTATGGCCTAGATGAACGCCAGCTTCTAATAGGTCTTTTATTGTAACACTTGGTATATTCATATTTTTTTCCGGTTAATCCACCGAAGAAACTACCTTTGCAGGACCGGGGGCTTACGCCATTTTCTTCGTGCGAAATTTACGCTCTTATAAAAGAATGAAAAATTAAATCAAGACTATTAATTAATTATTTTTGCTAAAAAGTCATATTTTTCAAGGTTTTTTAGCGATTCATTATCAATTTTTCTCTTATTCTTTAGTTTAAAAATATACTTATTATTTTTTGACACATAATCTAAAATTACTGAGGTATTGCCCTCCTTTATAAGATTTAATTTTAATTCAGATAATTTAGCAATATTATCTACATTTATTGATACATCATTAATTTTTTTTTCTGAGATTTCCTCAATAGGAAAAATTCTAGAAACATTTGTTCGCTCTATGCCTGTTTTTAAAGTTTCACGCTTAACATTAATTAAAAAAGATTTTCCTGGTTTCAATTTATCTCTATTTGTTACTAATAATTCTGAAAAAATAAAAAATTCAAACATTCTACTTAAATCACTAAACTTAACTATTGCAAATGGCATGCCTTTAGCAGTTTTTTTTTCTTGAATAGCCATAACAGTACCCGACAACATACATTCTTTCAAATCAACATCCTCTATAAAGCTTTGGTAATTTTTAACATTATAACTTTCTAGTGTTTGCCTAAAATTTTTAAGAGGATGATCACTTACGAAAAACCCTATTGACTCAAACTCTCTCTTAATTTTTTCAGATTGATCCCAATCATTTAATGAAGAAAAACTTATTTTAAATTCTTGATTTGTTGAAGTATCAAATAAATTAATTTGATTTAATTCATCAATTTCATCAAAATTTTTTGCTTGTTTAATAATTTCAGGAACATTTTCAAATAATTTTGCCCGATTTTTATCTAAACAATCAAAAGCTCCTGCTTTTACAAGACCTTCAAGTTGTAATTTATTTATATCTTTACTGTTAACCCTTCTTATAAAATCTTCTAATGATAAAAATTTACCATTAGTTTCTCTTTCATTAATCACATTTGATATGGCTTCGTAACCAACTGCCTTGATAGCTGATAAAGCATAATAAATTGTATTTTCTTTTGGTAAAAAATCAGCAAATGAATTGTTTATACAAGGTGGGTAAACATTAATAGAAAGCCTTTTTAACTCCTCGTAATATTGATTTAGTTTATCAGTATTAGACATCTCCATGCTCATAGAAGCAGCAAAAAAACTCAAAGGATAATGAGTTTTTAAATATGCAGTTTGATAAGCAATTAGAGCATATGCTGCAGCATGACTTTTATTAAATCCATACTGAGCAAATTTTTCAACAAGTTGAAATATATAAATAGCTTGATCTTTGGCTATGCCATTATTTACTGCACCCTCAATAAAATCTTTCTTCTGCTTTTCCATTTCTGCAGATTTTTTCTTACCCATGGCTTTTCTTAAAATATCAGCTTTACCCGCTGAAAAACCTGACAAAACTTGAGCAATCTGCATCACTTGCTCTTGGTAAATTATAACTCCATAAGTTTCTTTTAAAATGTGTTCTATTTTAGGATGAAGATACTCTGGAGTTTCAATTCCATGTTTTCGGTTATTGTAAGTTGGAATATTTTGCATGGGACCGGGTCTATATAAAGCAACCAAGGCAATAATATCTTCAAATTTATTTGGTTTCATTTGTTTTAAAACCTCTCTCATACCAGTACTTTCTAATTGGAATATTCCCATAGTTTCACCGGTAGTTAAAAGCTCAAAAGTTTTTACGTCATCTAATGGAATTTTTTCTATTTCTAAATTTTCATTGTTTTTTTTAATTAACTCTATTGTTTTTTTAATTACTGTAAGAGTTTTAAGACCCAGAAAATCAAATTTAACTAATCCTGCTTCCTCAGACCATTTCATATCAAATTGTGTTACGGGAATTGGAATGTTAGAATCATGATCTTTATATAAAGGAACAATCTCAGTTAAATCTTTATCACCAATAACTATTCCTGCTGCGTGAGTTGCAATATTTCTATATAAACCCTCCAATTTAAGAGCAAGCTTAACCAATTTGTCTATTACCGGATCTTCTTTTTGTGCCTCTTGAATTCTCGGTTCCATTGCAACAGACTCAGCTAAAGACAAGGGTCTTGAAGGATCAAAAGGTATCATTTTTGAAAGTTGATCAACTCTACCGTACGGAAGACCTATTACTCTTCCAATATCACGTAATGCCATACGAGCTTGAAGTTTTCCGAAAGTAATAATTTGGGCAACTTTATTTACATATTTATCTTTCACATAATTTATAACTTGGTCTCTGTCTTCTTGACAAAAATCTATATCAAAATCTGGCATTGAAATTCTATCTGGATTTAAAAATCTTTCAAAAATTAAACCAAATTTAATTGGATCTAAATCTGTAATGGACAAACACCACGCAACTAGTGACCCTGCTCCAGAGCCTCTACCCGGACCTACTGGAATATTATTGTTTTTAGCCCATTTAATATAATCAGAAACTATTAAAAAATATCCAGAAAATTTCATTTTGGATATCATTAAAACTTCATAATTAAGTCTATCCTCATATTCTTTTGTAATTTTTTTTATTTGATCATTGTCACTAATATTTTTTAAAACAAAATCTTTTAGTTTTATTTTTAGACCTTTTTCAGCCTCAGATTTTAACTCATCGTTTACATTTGATAATTCAGTGCTAAAATTTGGTAGCATGGGCTTGCTGCTTAAGGGTCTAAAATTACATCTTAATTTAAGACTATAATTATTTTCCAAGGCTTCAGGTAAATCTGCAAAAAGAGACTGCATTTCCTCATGAGATTTTAAATAGTGTTGATCAGAATATTTAAGACGTTTTGGATCATTTACATAGGTTTTTTGACCAACACATACATAAGCATCATGCGCCTCATGCATATCTTGAGTTAGATAAAACACTTCGTGAGTAGCAATTAAAGGTATTGTAAATTTTTGACTTAATTCTAGTAATTTTAACTCTAAATTTTTCTCATGTTCTTCATTGTGTCGTTGTATTTCTATGTAAGCGTTACCTTTAAAAATATTTTCTATTTTTTGTAGTAAAAAGCTAACTTCTAATGAATTTCCACTTAATATTAATGAAGAAATTAATGATCTTGATCCACCAATTAAAATAATTAAACCTTCAGAATATTGAAATAACTTTTCAATGCTACAATGTGGATCTTCATTTTTTTCAATAGATAAGTAAGAATTAGAAGAAAGTTTTAAAAGATTCTTATAACCAACAGAATTTTTTGCAATTAAAGAAATTTTTCCTATTTTTTCTAAATTATTATGAGAGAAAGAAAAATTTATTTGTGTTCCTATAATAGGCTGTGTTCCAGATTTTGAAATTTCTTGAGAAAACTCTAAGGCTCCACATAAATTTAAAGAATCTGAAATACCTACAGCTTCGATTTTTTTTTCCTTACAAAATTCACTTAGCTCATTAATTTTCAATGCCCCCTCGCAAATTGAATACTGAGTATGAATTTTAATATGATTGAAGTTATTTTTTAGATTCATTAAGATTTATTGATAACATTGCCATCTGATAAAGTTAATCTTAAATCTGTTTTTTGAGCTAAATCTCTATTGTGAGTTGCAATAATTACAAGTCTGTTATTTTTTTTTAATTTAAACAAATAATTTAAAATCATATTGGTATTTTTATGATCTAAATTTCCAGTAGGCTCGTCAGCAAATAATAATTTTGGATCATTAATTATTGCTCTTGCAATAGCTACACGTTGCTGTTCTCCTCCTGACATTTGATAAGGATAGTGATTCATTCTATTGGATAAGCCAAATTCTTTTAATAATTTTTCTGCTAATAAATAAGATTTATTTTTGTCGTTGCTTTTATTTAAATAAGCTAAGGCAATATTTTCGATAGCACTTAAATCAGAAATTAAATTATTATTTTGATAAACTATCGCTATATCATTTTTTCTTAAAGTTGTTTTTTCTTCATCGTTAGATTTTACTAAATCTTTATTATTAAAAATAATTTTACCAGTATCGGGGCTGTCTAATAAAGCTAATAAATGAAGTAGTGTACTTTTTCCAGATCCTGATGGACCTACAAGGCTAACTATTTTGTTATCTTCAAAATTTATATTTATGTTTTTTAAAACTGAAATTTTTTCATATCCATCTTTAAAACTTTTGCTTAGCTTATGGAGAGATAAAAAATACTTATTCATATTTTAAAGATTCTATTGGATTAACTTTTGAGGCTTTGATTGAAGGATAAATCGAAGCTAAAAATGTAATAAATAAAGAAACTAATGATATTACAAGTATAGTAGGCCAATGTATTTCCGATGGCATTTGACTTAAAAAATAAATTTCAGCTGGAAAAATTTCAATATTAAAGGCGGAACTCAAAAATAATCTTATATTTTCTACATAGTAGGAAAAAAGAACTCCAAGAAAAACACCAAATATCGTTCCTGCTGCTCCTATAGTAGAGCCCGTAATAAAAAAAATCTTATTAATTGAATAGCTTGAAAAACCAAGAGTTTTTAATATCGCAACTTCTTTAGTTTTATTTTTTACCAAAATGGTTAATCCAGAAATAATATTAAAAGAAGCTACTATTATGATTAATGTTAAAATTATAAACATGACATTTCTTTCAACCAATAAAGCGTCATAAAAAGATTTATTGTTATCAATCCAGGAAAAAACTTGGAAAGCTTCATTAGATAAACTATTTTTTACTACCTCGGCTTGATTAGGATTCTCTAATCTTATTTCAATATTTTTATCTTTGACATAACCTGAAAGAAAATTTTCTGAAGTGGAAATGTCAAAAATTATATAATTATTATCAAACTCATAAATACCACTCTTATAAACAGATCCCACTTTAAAGGTGTATTGTTCAGGTAAATTTCCAAGAGGTGTGCTTTCTTTTTTACTAGAAAGAATTGTTATTTCATTATCAACCCATACACCCAATTGTTCAGCCAGGTTAGATCCAATAGAAATATAACTGTTACCAAATTTGCCAATATTGCCATCTATTATTTTTTTATTAATTAATTGATCATTTAAAAAATCTTTTTTATTCAAGCCTCTTAAAACAACACCCTTATTAGCATTGTTTGTAATAACCAAGCTTTGAATAGAATATGTTAAATTTACACTTTTACTTTGAATATTTTTATTTTTAAGAAGTTTGGAAATTTTATTTTTTGTAACATCGTAATCTATAAATTGATAAACTGAAATATGTGGTTGAAATAATAATAATTTATTAATTAATTCTGATCGAAAACCATTCATTACAGACATCACAATAATCAATGTTGCTACACCTAATCCAATTCCTAAAAATGAAAAAATTGAAATTACCTTTAAGACTCCCTCTTTCCTTTTTGGCTTAAGGTACCTTTTGATAATTAAAAACTCAGCTGGACTAATCAATTTAAATATAAATTTTCTATTTTTTTTACCAATTCATCTAGCGAAAGATTAATTTTATCGCTTGTGATTTCTTTAAATTCGTATTCATTTTCAGCTTGTTTGGAGCCAATAATGACTTGATAAGGAATTCCTATTAAATCAAAATTCTTAAACTTACTTGCTGGACTTTCGTCTGTATCATCTAGTAGCACTTCAATTTTTTTTTCATTTAGCAAATGATATAATTTATCTGCTTTCTTTTTACAGATTTCATCATTTTTTTTACCTAAATTAATAATTGCTACTTGAAAAGGAGTTACTGACTTTGGCCATTTCATTACATTATTATTATAATTAGCTTCGATGATAGCTCCTACTAGTCTAGATACACCAATTCCATAAGATCCCATTTGAACTGTCGTGTTAGTTCCAGTGCTAGAATTAACCATTGCATTCATTGGTTTAGAATACTTATCACCAAAATGAAAAATATGACCAACTTCTATACCTCTTGTAATTAATTGATCTTCTTTTTTAACTTTTTTATCAAATTCTACTTGATCAAATTTTTCATCGGTCGCAGAATAAAAACTTGCATAAGTATCAACCATTGATTTCAAGCTTTCTTTATCATTTTTAAAGTCACTAATTTTTAAATCTAATAACTTTTTATTTGTATAAATTTGGCTTTCACCTGTTTCAGCTAAAATAATAAATTCATGAGATAGATCTCCACCAATTGGTCCTGTATCAGCTACCATGGGTAGTGCTTTTAACTCAAGTCTTTCAAATGTACGTAGATATGCATAAAACATTTTATTATAAGAGTGATTGGATTCTTCCTTGGTTAGATCAAACGAATAACTATCTTTCATTAAAAATTCTCTACATCTCATAATTCCAAATCTTGGTCTAATTTCATCTCTAAATTTCCACTGTATGTGATAAAGAATTAATGGAAGTGACTTGTAAGATTTAACGTTGTCTCTAAAAATTTGAGTGATAAGCTCTTCATTGGTTGGTCCATACAATAATTCCCTGTCTTGCCTGTCTTTAATTCGTAACATTTCAAGACCATAGCCATCATATCTGCCACTTTCTTTCCATAAATCCGCAGATTGAATCGTTGGCATCAACATCTCTTGCGCACCAGCAAAGTCCTGCTCTTCTCTAACGATTTGTTCTATTTTTTTTAACACCCTAAAACCTAATGGTAGCCAAGAATAAATTCCTGCTGCTGACTGCCTAATCATCCCAGATCGGATCATCAATTGATGTGACTTTATTTTTGCATCCGTAGGAATATCTTTTACTATTGGCAGGAATAATTCTGATAATTTCATAATTTTGAAAAGAATTCTCTTAAATTTATAATTTCAAAATATGACAAAAGATAAATAATCGCAAATATAAATACAGAGATAGCAGTAGTAATAATAAATTTTCTATACATTTGAGGATTAGAAGGAGCCCCCGGATCCGTTCCTGGTGTAATAGATTGCTGCTCTAATTGACTTTTGATTTTTAATGGAAGAATCATAAAAAAAATAACCATCCATAAAATTACAAAAATTACTAAACTTCCCATTAAAGACATACTTATTATACTCTTATTAATGTGATGTTTGTGTAAGGTCTTTTTCTGGTCTTGCTATAAATTATTTTTTTCAAATTAGACTTGAGAGCATCAATCAGATTTTTTTCATGTTTTTTATTATTTAAGGAGTAGGCTTTGCTAGTTTTTAAAATTTCGTCCTCCATCTCATAAAAACACTCATCTAATTCTTCGTCATTAAATGGCAGGCCTCTAATATTAATAATTGGATTTCTATCTAAATTACCCTTTTTAGATATGATTAAAGTTACATCCATCAAACCATTATGAGCAATATTTTTTCTGTCTTTTAAAAATCTAGACTGGTCATCGATAACTCTGTTACCATCAACATATAATTTTCCGTTATGAACTTTATCAATAATTTTCGGTTCACCGGGAGCAATTCTAATCATGTCACCATTTTCAATCAACATTGGTTGGGGAACACCTAAAGACGTTGCAAAGTCATAATGCTCTTTCATGTGTCGATGCTCTCCATGTACTGGTATTGAAATTTTGGGTTTAATCCATTCATACATATCTCTCATTTCATCTCTCCCTGGATGTCCTGAGACATGAATAAATGCATTCTCTTCTGATATAACATTGATATTATTTTTTACTAATTGGTTGTGAATTTTAAAAAGTTTTTTTTCATTTCCTGGAATAATACGAGAAGAAAAAATTACCGTATCTCCTTCATCTAGATAAACATCTGGATGTTCTTGATTCACTATTCTATTCATTGCACCAAGAGGCTCTCCTTGACTTCCGGTACATAAATAAACAATTTTATCTCTTGGTATTTTTTTTGCATCTCTTGGATCAAGCGGCGGTTTAATATTTTGCAAATAACCACACTCTCTTGCAGTGTTATAAATTCTATGCATAGATCTTCCAACTAACGAAAGATGTCTTCCAACTTTTTCTGCACATTTAAAAACAGTTTCCATTCTTGCTACATTAGATGCGAAAGTTGTAACAATAATTTTTTTTTTTATATTTTCAAAAACAGTAAGCATACTTTCACGAACATCTTTTTCTGAACCAGACCTGCCTTCAGTGAAAATATTTGTAGAATCACAGATCATTGCTAATACGCCTTGCTTGCCAATCTCTTTAAGCTTAATCTCATCCATCTGTTTTCCAATTAATGGATCTGTGTCACATTTCCAATCACCTGTATGCAATAAGGTGCCATGCGGAGTTTTTATCTGTAGAGCGTTTGGCTCTAAAATTGAATGTGTTAAGGTTACGTAGTTGATATCAAAAGGACCAATTTTAACATTTCCATTCAATTCAATAATTTTTAAATGACTTCCAATATTAATTTTTTTTTCTCTAAATTTTTCTTTTATTAAAGTAGCAGTAAAAGGAGTTGCGTATATTGGGCATTCTAAGGATGGCCACAAGAGTGCAATTGCTCCAATGTGATCTTCATGGGCATGAGTAAGTAATATTCCAAGCAAATCATCTTTTCTTTGTAGAATAAAATCAGGATCGGGAACCATTAAATCTATCCCTGGAACAGAGTCATCAACAAACCCAACTCCAATATCGATAATTATCCACTGATGATTATTTTTTTCACCATAGCCATATAGGTTCATATTCATACCAATTTCACCGGAACCACCTAATGGGCAAAAGATTAATTCGTTATTATTTTTCATTATTTAAATAAATGTTTATTAAAATTAATTAATTCCAACACACCCTGTAAGGTTATATTTTTATTAATAGATGCTTTATGAACTAAAGAATTTGAAAAAATAGTAGATAATCCACCTGTGAGAATCACTTTATATTTTTTTTTAGTGGTTGATATGATTTTATTAATTATTTGATTAATCATACCAATATAACCCCAATAAATTCCAGAATTGATAGCTGAGATAGTATCTTTGCCTATAACTTGGTTTGTTTTCTTTAAACTAATTAAAGGCAGTTTTTCAGTAAATTGATTTAATGTTTTTAAAGTTAATTTTATTCCTGGCGTAATCAGGCCACCGAGATAAAAACCCTTTTTAGACAAAATATCAAAAGTAGTGGCTGTTCCAAAATCAACAATAATACAATTAGTTTTGTAAAGAGCGTATGCAGCTATTGAATTAGCAATTCTATCTGAACCTACCTGGTTTGGTTTTGTAACTTTTAACTTAATAGGTTTTTTAAAAACTTTATCTAGTATTTCATAACAAGGAATTTTTTTTCTTTGCAAAAAAACTTTAAGTTTATTTGACACATTAGGAACAACTGAAGTTACAACTACATACTTAATATTTTTTCTTAATATAAAATTTTTAAATTTTTGATTTTTTAAAATATTACTTGTGTTGAAAGACTTGTAGTTTTTTATTTTTTTAGAATTTAAATTACATAATGTAAATTTAGAATGAGTATTCCCAAGGTCACCAATTAAAAACATTTAAATATAACTTTCATTTCTTTATAAATAATTTCAGAAAAATCAAAAAAATCAATTTTTTTTCCTATTTCTTTATAAATACTAGTGGTTTTGTAAGATTTGAGACTAGGGTTTTTAATTAAATTAATTCCAATGCCAAGGATAACATAAATTTTTTTTTTAAATTTAAAACTCTCTACGAGAATACCTGATATTTTTTTTTGTTTTATAAGAATATCATTTGGATATTTTATAGCTAATTTATTTTTCATTATATATTTTGAGAAAACATTAATGACTAATTTTAAAGCTTCAAACTGAATCTGTGAAACTTGTGAATAATTATTTACAGGAAAAAAAAATGAACTAAAAAAATTTCCTCTTTGAGAAATCCATTTATTTCCAAATCTACCCCTGCCTTTAGATTGATAATTACTAACTACCAATCCATATTTAATATTTTCTTCTTCAATTAATTTTTTTGCTTCATTATTAGTGCTATCTACTTCATTAAAATAAAAAATAGCGGGATGCATAAAACTTTATTTTATTGCAGCTGTAGCAATATTCGTAAAAAAAGTAAAAATTGAAGGATTTAAAAAATAAAATAATATTATTAAAGTTGAAAATGCTAATGAAAATTTTATTCCATTGCTACTTATTGGATCAAATTTTTCTTGGCTTGGATCAAAATATATAATTTTAATAATTCTCAAGTAATAAAATGCTGAAATAACAGAGGTAACCAATCCAATCACTGCTAAAGTATAAAATTCAACTTTAACTACGGCCATAAAAATATAAAATTTAGCAAAAAAGCCTGCTAGAGGAGGAATTCCTGCTAGTGAAAATAAAATTACCACAAAGGACAAGGCAACCAGTGGATGATTTTTAGATAGACCAGATAAATCTCGAATATTTTCTAAATAAATATTTTTTCTCTTCATTACTAAAATACAAACAAATGAGCCAATACTCATCACAACATAAATCAAAACATATAAAATTGTTGAAGCCACACCATCTTTTGTTCCAGTCACTAAACCGGCTAGCGCATATCCCATGTGGCTAATGCCGCTATAAGCCATAAGTCTTTTAATATTGCTTTGTCCAATTGCAGCGACAGCACCTAAAATCATAGATGCAACTGAAATAAAAATTAAAATTGTTTGCCATTCAATTACAATATTTCCAAAAGGAACATATAAAATTCTTATTATTGCAGCCATACCGGCAACTTTTGGCGCTAATGCAAAAAAAGCAGTTACAGAAGTTGGGGAACCCTCATATACATCTGGTGTCCACATATGGAAAGGTACTGCTGAAATTTTAAATGCCAGACCTACTAAAATAAAAACAAGTCCAAACAGAAGAGCCAAATTATTTGCATCAAAAGATTTAGCAATAATGTAGTAGTTGGTTGATCCTGTAAAACCATAAATTAAAGAACAACCATACAATAACAGCCCAGAAGAAAGCGCTCCAAGTACAAAGTATTTCACACCTGCTTCCGTAGATTTGATAGAGTCTCTATTCAGAGAAGCAAGAACGTACAAAGATAAAGATTGCAACTCAATTCCCAAATATAATCCCATAAGATTATTAGAACTCACCATTACAAACATTCCTAAAATAGATGTTAAAACTAAAATAGGATACTCAAATTGGTTAATAGAACTATTTTTTATATATTCATTTGTAAAAAACAAAGCTATCGCGCTACTGCCCAAAATAAGAATTTTCATAAATATAGAAAAAGAATCTACTAGATAATTTTGTGAAAATAACTCGTTACTTATGTCATTGTTAATATAAACAACAGGTATAAGTAATAGTAGGCCTATGCTTGAAAATCTTATTATTAGATTAAAACTATTTTTCTTAAAAACACCCAGCATTAATAAACCTATAGTAAGTAGAGATAAAAAAATTTCAGGATAAATTAAATTTAAGTTTTCCATTTATTTAATAGAGGCCTGTTTTAAGATTAGTAATTTTTCATTATAGACAGAAATAACATTCTCCACACTGACTGAGATTGTATCTAAAATAATATTTGGAAAAACGCCAAGTAAAATAGTTAAAAAAACTAAAGGCAAAAGTGTCGCTAATTCAGTTTTGTTTATTTCTTTCAATAATTTTACATTATCATTTGCGACGGCACCAAATATTACTCTTCTATAAAGCCACAAACTATAGCATGCTGATAATACGACTCCTGTAGCAGCAAAAAAAGCCACTAAATAATTTGCTTTAAAAGCACCTATCAAAACCAAAAACTCTCCAACAAATCCACTTGTTCCGGGAAGACCTAAGCCTGCAAGAATAAATACTAAAAAAATAACTGAATATCTTGGCATCGTATTAACCACTCCACCATATTCTGAAATTTCTCTGGTATGCATTCGGTCGTAAACAACTCCTACGCATAAAAATAATGCTGCAGACACAATTCCATGACTAATCATTTGGAATATACTTCCTTCTATTCCTTGTGAATTAAAAGCAAAAATACCAATAGTAACAAAACCCATATGAGCTACAGACGAATATGCAATCAATTTTTTCATATCTTTTTGCATCAATGCAACTAAGGAAGTGTAAATTACGGCAACAATGCTCAAAGCAAAAATAAGAGGGGCAAAATAAGCTGATGCAATTGGAAAAAATCCTAATGAAAATCTAATAAAACCATATCCAGCCATTTTTAATAAAATTGCTGCAAGAATAACTGAACCAGAAGTTGGTGCTTCAACGTGTGCGTCTGGTAACCAAGTATGTACAGGCCACATGGGAGTTTTAACTGCAAAAGAAGCAAAAAAACCAAGCCATAACCAATATTGATATTTTTGATCAATATTAAAAGATAAAATTGTTTGAATATCAGTAGTGCCGGTTTCTAAATATATAAAAATAATTGCAACAAGCATAAACACAGAACCAAAAAGTGTATACAAGAAAAACTTAAAGGCTGCATAAACTCTTCTTATACCACCCCAAATCCCAACGATTAAAAACATTGGAATTAAGCCTGCCTCAAAAAATAAATAAAAAATAAATAAATCTAAAGAACAAAAAACACCTAGCATCATTGTTTCCATGACCAGCAAAGCAATAAAAAAATCTTTTGTTCTATTTGTTACACTGTTGTAAGTGGCAACAATACAAATTGGAGTTATAAAAGCAGTTAAAACAACAAATAGAATTGAGATACCGTCGACACCGACCCTATAATTAATAAAGTCTACAATCCATTTTTTATTTTCAACAAATTGAAAATCTTTTGTTGTGTTATCAAATTGTAACCACAAAAAAAGTGACATTATAAAAACAAGTAATGATGTTAGTAGAGAAACTCTAAAGCTAGTTTTTTTAACTTTTATTTCATCTCCGCTATTCAATAAAATAAAAAGTACGCCTACCAATGGTAAAAAAATAATTATTGATAAAATTGGAAAATTCATAAATTAAAAAATAATGATGTATGTTAATAAAATAGATAAACCTATAAGTATTACAAAAGCATAGTGATACAAAAAACCACTTTGAAATTGTACTGCTCTATCAGAAACTAATTTAACTATCTTTGCAAATCCATTAGGACCAAAACCATCTATAATTAATATATCTCCTATATTCCAAAAAAATTTTCCAATTTTTTTTGCAGGATTAACAAAAATAAAATCATATAACTCATCAAAATACCATTTGTTCAATAAAAAATTATATAAAGGTTTATTTGTATCAATAAATTGCTTTAGGAAATTTTCGTTTTTAACAAATAAATAATATGCAATAGGTATTGCGGCCAAGACTAAAGTTGGCGTAATTAATAAAAACCACAAAGGAGGATGATTCAATGTAAATTGCTTTATAAAGAAAATAGAATTATTCCAAAATTCCATGAAATAACTTCCAATAAAATAATCTTTAAAAACAAATCCTGAAAATATTGCACCGATGGATAAGCCTACCAATGGCAATAACATCACAAAAGGTGACTCATGAACTTTAGATAAATCGATATTTTTGTTTCTGAAATTTCCATGAAATGTTTTAAAAATTAATCTCCATGAATATAATGAAGTCATGAATGCAGTAAAAATACCAATAAATAAGGCATAATTTGCTAAAATTGATTTAGATTGAAATGCAACTTCAATAATTGCGTCTTTAGAATAAAAACCAGCAAGAAATGGAAATCCTGTTAATGCGAGAGTTCCAATGATCATTAAAGCATAAGTGTAAGGAATTTTTTTCCAAACGCCTCCCATGTTACGCATATCTTGTTCCTCGTGAAAAGCATGTATTACAGATCCCGCTCCTAAAAAAAGCAAAGCTTTAAAAAAAGCATGGGTAAATAAATGAAATATTGCAATATGATAAGCGCCCAATCCTGCTGCAAAAAACATGTAACCTAACTGGCTACAAGTAGAATAAGCAATAACTCTTTTGATATCATTTTGAACTAAACCGATTGTTGCTGCAAAAAAAGCAGTGGTTGCACCAATAAAAACAATTAGATTTAATGCAAATTGAGAATATTCAAAAATTGGAGAACATCTTACAACTAAAAAAACTCCAGCTGTAACCATTGTGGCAGCATGAATAAGGGCCGATACTGGAGTTGGTCCCTCCATGGCGTCTGGTAACCATGTGTGCAAAACTATTTGTGCAGACTTTCCCATTGCACCGATAAATAAAAAAACACAAATAAAAGTAATCAAAGAACCTTCCATACCTAACATGGATAATTTTTCATTTTGCAAAGAAGATATTTGTTGAAATACTTCAGAAAAATTTAGTGTGCCAAGGTATTTAAAAAGAAGAAAAATTCCAATTGCTAAACCAAAATCTCCTACTCTATTAACTACAAATGCTTTTATTGCTGCAGCGTTTGCAGATGGTTTTTTAAACCAAAACCCTATTAATAAATAAGAGGCAAGGCCAACTCCTTCCCAGCCAAAGAATAATTGTAAAAAATTATCTGATGTCACTAACATTAACATCATAAAAGTAAATAACGATAAGTAAGACATAAACCTTGGCTTGTCTGGATCATGACTCATGTATCCAATAGAATAAATATGAACCAATGCAGAAACACTAGTAACAACTACCAGCATCACTGAGGTCAAAGTATCAATATAAATTGACCAATTTAAAATTAATTTATCAGAACTTATCCAATTAATTATTTTATAGTTGTAAATTTGTTTTCCTAAGGCAACATCAAAAAAATAATAGATGGAGATTAAAGCCGATATAGTTACAGCTGAGCAAGTTATTAATTGGGACTTCTTATCACCGAGCGATCTACCAAAAAAACCGGCTACAAAAGAAGCTACTAACGGTAAAAAAATAAGTAAATAAGCCATAATTAACCCTTTAGAGAATTGATATCCTCAACGTGAATGCTTCCTTTGTTTCTAAAAAAAACAACTAATATAGCTAGGCCTATTGCCGCTTCTGCAGCGGCAACAGTTAAAACAAACATGGTAAATACCTGTCCTACTAAATCATTTAAATAAACTGAAAACGAAACTAAATTTATATTTACTGCTATTAATATAAGTTCAACTGACATTAAAATAACAATTACATTTTTTCGATTTAAAAAAATTCCTATAATTCCTATAGTAAAAACTACAGCTGATAAAAAAAGATAGTGAGCTAAAGTAATTTCAATCATTAATTTTAACACCTTTAAAATTTGGAACATCTCGCAATTCAACAGATTCGTCTCTTTCTCTAGAAACTTGAGTAGTTATATCCTGCCTTCTTAAAGAATCTTTCCTTCTAAATGTTAAAACGATTGCTCCAATCATTGCTACTAATAAAATCAAACCCGAAATTTGAAAAAATAAAATATAATCTGTGTAAATAATCATTCCAAGACTTTCAGTATTGCTTACGAGTGGTTTGGCTATTTTTTTGGTAACAATAAATTCAGCTTTATATTTCCATGCACTTATCATCATTACTAATTCAATAAAAATGACAACTCCAATCAACATTCCAAATGGCAAATAATCTAAAAATCCAGTTTTTAGTTCTGAAAAATTAATATTAATCATCATAACAACGAACAAAAACAACACCGCAACTGCTCCAACATAAACAATTAAGGTTATCATTCCTAAAAATTCTGCTCCAAGCATTATAAAAAGACAAGCAACACTTACAAAATCTAATATTAAAAAGAAAACAGCATGCACTGTGTTTTTTGATGATATAACCATCACCGAAGAAGCTATTACTACAAAAGAAAAAAAGTAAAAAATAATTGCGTGCGCTAACATTGTTATCTATAGGATTTATCTGTTTTTATATTATGAGCTATTTCTTTCTCCCATCGATCACCGTTATCTAAAAGTTTTTCTTTATTGTAATATAATTCCTCTTTAGTTTCGGTTGAGAATTCGAAGTTTGGACCCTGAACAATTGCATCTACTGGGCAAGCCTCTTGACACAAACCACAGTAAATACATTTAACCATATCAATGTCATAACGAGTTGTTTTTCTTGAGCCATCTTCTTTAAGCTCTGCATCAATTGTAATTGCTTGGGCGGGGCAAATGGCTTCGCATAATTTGCAGGCTATACATCTCTCCTCTCCATTTGGATATCTTCTTAATGCATGTTCACCTCTAAATCTTGGACTTAACGGTCCTTTTTCAAATGGATAGTTGACTGTAGCTTTAGGTTTAAACATATACTTAATTGCCAACAATAATCCTTTAACAAATTCTAATAAAAAGACTGTTTTAACAATTCGACTAAATTTCATAATTAATTAGGTAGAAGGTTAAAGTAAAATAACACAGATGAGGTTAATATTACCCATAATAACGAAATAGGTAAAAATACTTTCCATCCTAATCTCATTAATTGATCATATCTATATCGAGGTACTATTGCCTTAACCAATGCAAAAACAAAAAAAAGTAATAAAATTTTTAAAATTAACCATATCGGTGAAGGTATTAAATTAAAAGGTGAGATATCAAGTGGTGGTAACCACCCGCCTAAAAACAAAATTGAACCTAGGGCACACATAAGAAGAATATTTGCATATTCACCTAGCCAAAATAATGCATACATCATTCCTGAGTACTCAGTTTGATATCCAGAAACTAATTCCGCTTCCGCCTCTGGCAAATCAAATGGAGGTCTGTTTGTTTCTGCAAGTGCAGAAATAAAAAAAATTACAAACATTGGAAATAAAGGAATAGCAAACCATATTTTTTTTTGAGCAACCACAATATCCACTAAGTTTAATGAACCTACGCACAACAACACAGTAACAATAATAAAACCTATAGAAACTTCATATGAAACCATTTGTGCAGCTGATCTTAAGGCACCTAAAAAAGGATATTTAGAATTCGATGCCCAGCCAGCCATAATTATTCCATATACACCGAGAGATGAAACAGCGAATAAATATAGAATACCTACATTAATATTAGTTACATAAAGATTTTCACCAAAAGGTATTACCGCCCAAGCCAATAGAGCAAGTGACATTGTAACGACTGGAGCTAAAACAAAAATAACCTTATTTGCTCCAGCAGGAATAATAATTTCTTTAAAAATATATTTCAGTGCATCAGCTGCTGTTTGCAATAAACCAAAAGGACCAACTACATTTGGACCTTTTCTAAGTTGTACCAAACCCCAAACTCTTCGATCAACCCAAACGATTAATGCAACAGCAATTAACACTGGCATTAGTAAAGCTAAAATTTTTAAGCTGTCAAAAAATATTATATTTAAATATTCACTAATCATCAGTTCCAGTTTTTTTTAATTTTTCTCTTGCAATTTTACATTCCATCATTGTAGCTGATGATCTAGCAATTTCATTGGATTGATAATAATCAAGATATTGGTAGTGAACTACAGAGTCTAAATCTAATTTTTTTTCACTAATATCTAAATTGGAATAATCTATAATCGGCAGTTCATCGATTTTTGATAATGAAGGAAAGGACTCGAATAATTTAATTCTGAGTTCCTCAATTGTATTAAATTTAAGGGTTTTGTTTAACGTTTCTGATAAAGCTCTTAATATTTTCCAATCCTCTTTTGCATTTCCTGGAGGATATGAGGCCCTATAAGCTGACTGAACCCTTCCTTCGAGATTTACATACAGTCCATCTTTTTCAGTAAAAGCTGCTCCTGGTAAAATTACATCAGCAATTTTTGCGTTTTTACTAGCATGTGATCCTTGATAAATAATAAACTTATTTTTTTTATCGATGTTAATTTCATCAGCTCCTAACAAATACAAAATTTCATTTTGAACAACATTTTCTATTAAATTATATGCTCCTATCATTATAGCTCCAACTGATGAGGCGGATTGATGAAGAATATTTAAAGCATTGAGTTGATTATATTTTTTTAAAATTAATTTTGAAGTTTCAATTACAAATTGACCTTGAAGCGAATTTAAAACAGACTCACCAATAATAAACATTGGTTTTCTTGCTTTTGCTAACTTTTCAAAAAAAGAATTTTTTTCATTTAGAATATCCCTTAAGATACTTAAATTATCTCCCAAGAAATTAATTTTATAAGTTTGATCTTCAGGTAAGCCTATAGAAAAAATATCTAGTTTTTTTTGAGCATAATTTTTTCTAATTCTAGCATTAACCATAGTAGCTTCAATTCTAGGATTTGCGCCAATTAATAAAATCAAATCTGAATGATCAATTCCTTCAATTGAACTATTGAATAAATAATTTCCAGGATGCGATGGATTAAAATAAAAATCTTTTTGTCTAAAATCTATAGAATTTGAACCTGCCAAACTATTAATTAAAAGTTTAAAAGCATATATGCTCTCTAGATCAACTGTAGATCCAATTATTCCACCTACTCGAACAGTTTTGTTAATTTGATTTGAAATTTCTACAAATGCGTCATCCCAAGAACACTCGATTAATTTTCCATTTTTTCGTACAAAAGGACTATCTATCCTATTATTTAACAGACCATCACAAGCATATCTTGTTTTATCTGAAATCCACTCTTCGTTAATTTCTTCATTTGTGCGAGGTAAAATTCTTTTCACCTCCCAGCCTTTAGTATCAACTCTAATATTGGACCCAACCGCATCCATCACATCAATGGTTTCAGTTTTTGTTAGCTCCCAAGGTCTTGCTTCAAATGCATAAGGTCTTGATGTTAATGCGCCTACAGGGCAGAGATCTATTACATTTGCTGACAACTCACTATTAATCGTTTTTTCAAGAAAAGTAGTAATCTCCATATTTTCACCTCGATTTATTGCACCTAAATCAGGTACGCCAGCTAACTCCTCTGAAAAGCGAATACATCGAGTACAGTGAATACAACGGTTCATTTGGGTTTTAATTAAAGGACCCATATATTTTTCTTTTACTGATCTTTTATTTAATTCGTATCGAGAATTACCACCACCAAACTTCATTGATTGATCTTGTAAATCACACTCTCCGCCTTGATCGCATATTGGACAGTCAAGAGGGTGATTAATAAGTAAGAACTCCATTACCCCTTCTCTTGCTTTTTTTACCATTTGTGTATTCGTATAAATAACTTGCCCTTCTGCTACTGGCATTGCACATGATGCAACTGGCTTTGGTGATTTTTCCATTTCTACTAAACACATTCTACAATTTCCTGCTATGGATAATTTTTCATGATAACAAAATCTTGGAATTTCTTTTCCAGCTATTTCACAAGCTTGTAAAACCGTGGTTCCATTCTCAACTTCAATTTCTATTCCATCTACTTTAACTTTAGGCATTACACTTCTCTTCCATTTCTTTTCTAAAATGTCTTAATAAACCTTGCACTGGCCATGAAGAACCCTCACCAAAAGCACAAATTGTATGACCTTCAATTTGCTTAGTAACATCCATCAACATATCTATTTCTTCTATGTCCGCTTCTCCCCTTCCAATTCTCTCTAACATTCTCCACATCCACCCAGAGCCTTCTCTACAAGGAGTGCACTGTCCACAACTTTCGTGTTTATAAAATCTTGCAATTCTAGAAATGCATTTAACAATATCTTGCGATTTATCAATGACAACAATGCCTGCGGTCCCAAGTCCACTCTTCGCTTCTATTAAAGAATCAAAATCCATTAATATTGTTTCACAAACTCTTTTTGGCAATAAAGGCATCGAAGATCCACCTGGAATAACAGCTTGAAGATTGTCCCAACCTCCTGTTACTCCGCCAGCATGTTTTTCAATTAAATCTTTTAGAGGTATGCTCATTTCCTCCTCAACATTGCAAGGGTTGTTTACATTTCCTGAAATACAAAAAATTTTTGTACCTCTATTTTTTGGTCTTCCAAAAGACGCAAACCAATCAGCTCCTCTTCTTAAAATAGTTGGAACAACTGCTACAGTTTCTACATTATTGACAATGGTTGGGCAGCCATAAAGCCCTACCAAAGCTGGGAATGGAGGTTTTAATCTAGGTTGGCCCTTGTTACCTTCTAAGCTTTCAAGTAAAGCAGTCTCTTCTCCACAAATATATGCTCCTGCTCCAAAATGGATATACATATCCAAATCCCATCCAGTGCCAGCAGCATTTTTTCCCAAATAACCTTTCTCATAGGCTTGATCAATCGCCTGCTGTAAAATTTTACCCTCATTTACATATTCTCCCCTTATGTAAACATAACAAGTGTTTGCACTAACTGCATATGAAGCAATCAAGCATCCTTCGATTAATTTTTGCGGTTCATAGCGAATAATATCTCTATCTTTACATGTGCCAGGTTCAGATTCATCTGCATTAATTACAAGATAGTGAGGTCTTCCTTCTTTAACCTCTTTAGGAGCAAAAGACCATTTAACACCTGTCGGGAAACCAGCGCCACCCCTTCCTCTTAATTCTGATTTTTTTATTTGATCTATAATCCAATCTTTTCCTTTATTGGTAATTTCTTTTATATCTTTCCAATCACCACGCTTTATAGATGAATTTAGATCAAAACTATCATCGCCATATAAATTTGTAAAAATTCTATCTTTATCTTTTAGCATCTAATTTTTTATTAAAGTTAAACGATCTCTTATGGGTTCAGAACCTTTTCTTCCTTTTTGAGATCCGATACTGGGTAAACTATCATCATTAAAACTTTGAAAAATTTTTTTAGCAGACTGCTCATCTAAATCTTCATAATAATCATCATTAATTTGTATCATGGGAGCATTTACACAAGCCCCCAAACACTCCACCTCAATCCAAGAGCTTTTTTTATCCTCGCTCAAATGACCTTCTTTTTCAGAAATATATTTCTTACACATATCTACAATTTTTCCAGATCCTCTAATCATACATGGAGTTGTAGTGCATACTTGAACAAAGTATTTTCCAACCGGAGCAAGATTGTACATGGTGTAAAACGTTGCAACTTCAAAAACTTTTATGTACGGCACTTCTAGTAGGTCAGCAATATACTGAATTCCTGCCAAAGGTATCCATCCATCATTTTGTTTTTGAGCTAAATACAATAAAGGCATAACTGCACTTTTTTTTCTTTGTTCAGGATATTTTTTTAAAATTTCATCTTTTTTTTTCAAATTAATTTCTGAAAAAATAAAGCTTTTAGGTTGTTCTTTTGCTATGTGTTTTCCACTCATCGATCCACTTCTCCGAATACAATGTCCATTGAGCCTAAAACTGCAGGTACATCAGCTAACATATGACCTTTAATCATATAATTCATTGCCTGAAGATGAACAAAACCAGGTGCTTTAATTTTGCATCTATACGGCTTATTAGAGCCATCTGAAATAAGATAAACTCCAAACTCTCCTTTAGGAGCCTCTACTGCTGCATAAACCTCTCCTGATGGAACGTGGTAACCTTCCGTATACAGTTTAAAATGATTTATCAAAGCTTCCATACTAGTCTTCATTGCTTGTCTTTTAGGAGGTCCAATTCTTGAGTCCGTAGTCATGATCGGTCCTTTAGGAAGTTTTTCTAATGCTTGCATTATTATATTTGTACTTTCTCTCATCTCTTCGATCCTGCATAAATACCTATCGTAACAATCTCCATTTTTTCCTACAGGAATTTTAAAATTAAACTCTTCATAACATTCATACGGATTTGATTTTCTTATATCCCAGGGAATACCTGAACCTCTTAACATTACACCTGAGAAACCATGATCTAAAACTTCTTGTTTAGAAATAATTCCTATATTTACGTTTCGCTGTTTAAAAATGCGATTATCCGTCAACAAAGTTTCTAAGTCGTCTATAACCTTTGGAAAATTTTTACAAAAATCATAAATGTCTTCTGCTAAACCGTGAGGCATATCTATATGAACACCTCCTGGTCTAAAATAATTAGCGTGCAATCTTGATCCTGAAACTCTTTCATAAAAAACCATAAGCTTTTCTCTTTCTTCAAATCCCCACAATGATGGAGTAAGAGCACCCACATCGAGAGCTTGAGTTGTAATATTAAGTATATGACTTAAAATTCTTCCTATTTCACAAAAAATCACTCTTATATGCTGAGCTCTTGAAGGCACTTCAATTTTAAGTAATTTTTCAACTGCTAGAGCAAATGCATGCTCTTGGTTCATTGGAGCTACATAATCTAATCGATCAAAGTAAGGAATGGCTTGGGTATAAGTTTTGTGCTCAATTAATTTTTCTGTTCCTCTATGAAGCAAACCAATATGAGGATCTGCTCTTTCAATTACCTCACCATCCAATTCTAAAATTAATCTCAAAACACCATGGGCAGCTGGATGCTGAGGTCCAAAATTTAGATTCATCGTTTTTGTATGCTTAGCCATTATTCTATTTTTCTTTTTCTATTTTTAATTGCTCTTTATTTATATATTCAGAACCCTCCCAAGGACTTTCAAAATCAAAATCTCTGAAGTCTTGAGCTAATTTAACAGGTTCATAAACTACTTTTTGTAACTCCGAATCGTACCTAACTTCTTTATGACCCGTAAGAGGAAAATCTTTTCTTAAAGGATATCCTTCAAACTCATAATCCGTTAATATTCTTCTTAAATCTGGGTGATTAGAAAATTTAATACCATACATGTCAAAAACTTCTCTTTCTTGCCAATTTGCCGAAGGAAAAATATCGGTCAGACTTGGAACTAAATCATTTTCACTAACACAAATTTTAATAGAAATTCTTAAATTTTTTTCATGGCTCAGTAATAAATAAATAATCTCAAAACGAATTTCTCTTTGAGGATAATCAACTCCAAGAATATCAACTAATTGTCTGAACTTAAAATCTGAACTTCTTTTTAAAAAATCTATATTAAATAATAAATCTTCTTTAGAGGATGATAATATTAAATTATCGTCATTTAGCTCTAAATTAGTTAATTTTATTTTTTGATTTTTTTCTATTAAACTCTTTAGATTATTATATTCTTCTTTCATTTTTATCTTTGCAAACTACCTTCGCGTCTAATTTTTTTTTGAAGTTGTAAAATACCATAGAGCAAAGCCTCTGCAGACGGAGGGCATCCTGGCACATAAATATCAACTGGTACAATTCGATCACAACCTCTAACTACGGAATAAGAATAATGATAATAACCACCTCCATTAGCACAGCTTCCCATTGATATTACATATCTAGGCTCTGGCATCTGGTCGTAAACTTTTCTTAGAGCTGGCGCCATTTTATTAGTGAGGGTTCCAGCAACTATCATTACATCAGATTGTCTGGGTGAAGCTCTTGGTGCAGCACCAAATCGCTCTAAATCATATCTAGGCATCGAAGTTTGCATCATTTCAACAGCGCAACATGCCAATCCAAAAGTCATCCAATGTAAAGATCCTGTTCTTGCCCAGTTGATTAATCGGTTACTTGCAATCGTTACAAAACCTTTTTCAGTAAACTCCTCGGCAACCTCTCTAAATTCTGAAGGTATTTTGTCCAGTTTGTTTGTTAATTCTATTCCCAATCTAGCGCTCCTTTTTTCCATTCATAAATAAACCCCACTGTTAAAACTGATAAAAAAATCATCATTGACCAAAAACCTAGGGCACCAATTTTTCCAAGAGAAACTGCCCAAGGAAATAAAAAAGCAACTTCTAGATCAAATATAATAAATAAGATTGCAACAAGATAAAAACGTACATCAAATTTCATTCTAGAATCAGAGAAAGCTTCAAAACCACATTCATATGCAGATAATTTTTCAGAGTCTGGGTTGCTAGGTGAAAAAATAAAATTAATTACTATAAAACCAAATCCTAAAGAAACTGAAATAACAAGAAAGATTAAAATTGTAGCGTAATCTCTTAAAAAACTAATTTCCATGGCCCAAGTCTATACACTTAAATTATTAACTGATAAATAAGCCATTTTAGCAATTACCCACAAAAAAAGTCAGTAAAATCCTTATTAATTTGATATTTTTTTCCAGTTAATAATAAATTTTTGATTTTTAACAATGGCTGTAAATAAAAAATTTAACAAAGGTAATTTTTTGCTGCCAATTTCTCTAATTAGTATTGATCCAATTTTCAATATTAAATCAGATCCTTCAACTGTAATATTTCTCATTTGGGAAGAAATTATTTTTTTAAAATTAAATCCTTGGCCTAAAAAAAAACCCAACTTACTATTTCTTCCGCCCAAGGCGCTTACATACAAATCTCCTGCTCCAGCTGGTCCCAATACAGTGTCTGGTTTGCCTTTGTATTTCTTAACAATGATAGTCATCTCTTTTAATGATTGTTCAAATAAAAAAGAGGCTGCATTGAAATAATTATTTTTTTTATCTTTAAATTTTAAGTATGAATTAGATTGACCCATGGCCGCACCTATTACGGTTGCATAAATGTTTTTAATAGCAGCACAAATTTCTGAACCTTTGTAGTCATTGCTAATCACAGGATGATAAAAATTATTTTTAAGAATATTTTTAACAAAATTAGCTACTTTAATACTTGTAGATGAAAGCAATGTACGTGTATGAGTTCTTTTAATTAACTCGCCAGCCAAACATGGTCCTGTAGCAGAAACAATATGTTTAATTTTTGTTTTAGATTTAAAATAATCACTAATAGTTTGAATTTTATTATTAAAAACACAAAGTCCTTTTGTTAGAAGCAAAATTGGACAATTTAAATTAATTAGGTTTATTTGATTTATAGCCCACTCTAAGCCGTTTGTATTTACTCCCACAACAACTAAAGAAAACTTGATACTTTCTAATTTTTTTATATTTGAAAAAAATTGAACATTATTAGAAAAATTAACTCGAAAAATAGGATCTATTTTTTTTTTATTTTTATTAATCTTGATAATTTTTTTTTTATCTAGGGGCGTTCCTAAAATAAAAATTTTATTTTTATTATAATCTAATAAGGATGCATAAGCTGTACTCGCAACGCCAAAACCAATAATTAAAATATTGTTCATTTTACAAGTTGATACTAACAAAATTATTATACATATGAATAATAAAATTATCTGATTAATAGAGTAAGAATGGTGCCCCTTGCCCGATTCGAACAGGCCACCTACTGATTACAAATCAGTTGCTCTACCTAATGAGCTAAAGGGGCAATTGACGTGTTTTTTACATAATTAATCAAATAGAAACAATATAAAAGAATTGTTGATATTAAATAACAAGTTTATTTTTTTGATTAATGATCAAAATGGATCCTAGTATTAAAATAGGTAAACCAATAATCAAACTTTGAGACCATTCTAAATTTTCAAAATAAGTAGATATCAAAAGTGCAAGAACAGGCATAAAAACTCCAACGTATCCGGCTCTACCTGCGCCAATATTGTTAACTAAATTTAAATATAAATAAAATGCAAAAACAGTGCCAAAAACAGATAAGAATAATAAAGCAGAAATATAAGGTAGCGAAATTTCAAATAAAATCTCAGCACCCCTAACTTTAGCAACGCACAATGTAAAAATGCATCCGTATAGCATTCCATAAGCTATAGTAGAAAAGAAAGGCATTTTATTTTTTGAATTCCTAACATGTATCATATTTCCACATGACCAAAAAAAAGTAGCAATAAAAGACAAAACTATTCCAATATGTGTTGAGTTATTTAAATTAAAATTCAAAATTTCTTTATTAAAAATTATAAAAATTCCGATTGCACCTAAAACACCTGCTATCCAAGTTTGATAAGTAGCATTAGTTTTGTAAATAATTTTTTCACCAATAATATTTAAAATAAGATTAGCTGAAAATGCAATGCAAACAACACCGCTAATAAGATAAGTATTGGCTAAATAAAAAAAAATATAATTTGAAGAAAATAAACAAAGGCCAAGTGCCAAAAACCATACGTGATCGTACAATTTAAATTTTAATTTCTGATTAGTAAGAAATAAAACTGCAAATATAATAATACAGGCAAGACCAATTCTATAAAAAACTGATATTAAAGGATCCACGTAACCTAATTGAAATTTTATAATATACCATGTGGGAGACCAACAAAGTAAAGTAGATACAAATAATAAAGCATTTTTAAACATGTAAAACTCTGTATCTACTTATTTTTGAAATATGTAAAATTATATTTATTTTCAAAAAATGGTATAATTACCTAGAATCTATGAAGAATAAATTTACAATCGACGAAATATTAGAATCGGTAAATGAAATTTACCCTGAAAACAAAAGTTTAAAAAAATTTGATAATAAAGAAATTTTAGAATCTATTAATCAAATTGAGTTATTGTCTTCTAAAAAGAAAGTAGAAAATTCTAATATTTTGAATATCAACAATATTCAAATTGAAGAAATTAAAAAAAAAGAAGTTGTAAAAAAAATAATTAAAGAAGCAAAAATTTTTGATAAACCTCTTTTATTAAATAAAATTATCAAGTATCAGCCAGTTAATAATAAATATTTATTTTTAAACAAATTACATAATTCTAAATTGCAGATAATTACAATGAAAACACCAAGGATTAATAAATGATTATAAGTTGCAAGTGTGGAAAATATCAATTTACTATAAAAAAATCAGACATGCCAAATAATGGTAGAGAAGTTCAATGTGGAATATGTAATGAAGTATGGTTTCACGGCCTGGGGTCACAAAACAATAAACTTTCAATCAATAAAAGTTTTAAAAATCCATTTTTATATCAATTAATTATTTATATTATTATAATTTTATCAATTATTGGAATTGTAGATATGTTAGAAGAATTTTTTATTTCTTTAAATACTCAATTTCAAAACTACTATGTTGCCAAAGAACAGCTGATTCAAAAAATTTTAACAATTATAAAAAAATAAAGTTTCAATAAATATTCATAAAGCATTTATTATGAAAGAAGCGATACAAATAGCTGCAAATACAAAATGTTATGGATTGACTAATAAAGCCAATTATCATGGTAAACTTAAAAATAAAAACTGTGGTGATGAGATACAAATTGAATTTAATATTAAAAAAAATTGCATTACCAATTTTAGATATGAAGGTGAAATGTGCATATATTGTCAGGCATCTGCATCTATCATTGCAAATACCAAAATCAATTTACATCAGCAGAACTTAAAAAAAATTCAAAAACAAATCTATGATTTTTTTAATAACAAAATTAAATTTAAATTTTTTGTAATTAAAAAATTTTCACTAATCGTTAAAAAAAAAAACTACCCAAGAAAAGAATGTATTACCTTGCCAATAAATGCTATTTTAAAAATTATTTCAAAAAATGATAATTAAAAAAATTATAGCAAAGGGAGAGGAAATTTCAATTCTTGAGGGGACTGATAGACTGCAATATTTAATAGATATCGCTAAAGATGCAGAACCATTAGAGGCGAAACATAAAATTGAACAAAATAAAATAATTGGTTGTGCTTCTAATTTGTGGGTGGTGGGTATGAAAAATCAAAATGGTAATATGAAATATATTTTTGATGCTGATGCTTTCATAACCAAAGGGACTGCTAAATTAGTTATAGATATTTTAAATAATGAATCTGCAGATGAGATTTCCAAATTAAAAAAAGAAGATTTTAAAAGTCTAGGAATTTTAGAACTTCTCACTCCCCAAAGACAAAGCGGTTTATCCAATTTAATTGATACTTTGATACGACTATCTAAATAGAAATTATTTAAGAAAATTGACTGATGTTAATTCATGCAATCTACTCAAAGTTCTTTTAAATGGTTTTGTAAGTTTATTAGATGAACCTAATTGATGAATTGAATATTCGGAAGTCGCAATTAATAATATTTTTTTTTCATACAAAATATCTATTAAAGTGATAAATCGATGCTGTTCATCCAAATTTTCATCATTAAAACTGGGTATGTTTTCCAATAAAATACAATCGCACTGTTCCGCAATTTTAATATAATCCTCCGCTGCAATATTTTTTTTACATAGCTCATTAAATTGAAATTTTGCAACGCCGTCAAAATAATCATCAATAATAAATTCTCTATTTTTTATTACTATCCTTCTTTTTGTTTTGGTTTTATTTTTGGTTAATTCTCTAAAAAGTTTATTTTTTTTGAAATTATTTTCCTCATTAATAGGATAAAAAAAACGGTCTAAATTATTAATTGAAGATTTTCGATAATCTTCACCAATATTTAGCTCTTTTTCTATACAAAATTTTTTAAAAATTTTAATAAATGGAATAAATTGCTCTCTCTGCAACCCATCTTGATAGAGATCATCAATTTTTGTATTCGATGTAACTATAACTTTTATATGTTCATTAAATAATGAGGAAAATAATTTTCCTAAAATCATTGCATCAACAATATTGGTAACTTGAAATTCATCAAAATAAATATATTCATAATTTTTTCTTAATTTTTTTGCATACAATTCTAGTAAATTTTCTGATTTTGATTTTTCTTTATTAATGTGTAGGAAATTATGAACCTCAATCATGAATTCATTAAAATGAAGTCTAATTTTTTTCTCACTCAAGAATTCATAAAAAAAATTTAACAACATTGTTTTTCCAACACCCACATCGCCATATAAATAAAAACCAAGTTTAGATTGCTTTTTACCTAGTAATTTTTTCAGCAAAGATGTTGAATTTTTGTAACTATGATAAAAAAGTGACAAATCTTCAATAATTTCAATCTGAAATTTGTTTTGTTTGTATTTTTTTTCAATACAAAAATTTAGAAAATTTTCTTTCAAATTTTTTATATGCATTTTTTTAGATAAATTATGCTATGCTTTAATATCATATGAACAATTTAAAAATTTGCCTTATTACAGATAATACAAGTAAAGCGATTTTAGCTAAAAAACAAATTTTAAAATTTTATAACAATTCTCCTATAAATAAATGTGATGCTATTGTCGTTATTGGAGGTGATGGGTTCATGCTGCAATCCTTAAAAAAATATTATAAGTTTAATAAACCCTTTTATGGAATGAACAAAGGCAATCATGGATTTTTACTAAATCCATTTTCAATAAAAGATTTATCTAATAAAATAAAAAAAACTAATCAATTAATTTTACATCCACTTGAAATGACTGTTGTTTCAAAAGACAAAACTATAAAAAAACAGATAGCAATCAATGAGGTGTCAATCTATAGAAAAACTAAACAAGCAGCGAAATTAGAAATAGCTGTAGATGGAAAAATTAGAATTAAAGAATTAACTGGCGACGGTACTTTGGTTGCAACACCTGCCGGTAGCACCGCATACAATCTTTCAGCTAAAGGTCCTATATTAAACCTAGATAGTCAACATTTAACCATTACACCTATTAGCCCATTCAGACCAAGAGGCTGGAGAGGCGCAATTGTTTCAAACAAATCTACAATAGTAATAAAAAATTTAGACTCAAAAAAAAGACCTGTAAGTGCAGTTGCAGATAATAACGAAATAAAAAATGCACTAATAGTTAAAATTTCCGTAAATTGGAAAATTCAATTTAAACTATTATATAATAAAAAATTTGGATTGCAGGAAAGAAATCTTGCAGAACAATTTAAATTTTAAAAGACTCCCCGCAGCCGCAACGCTCTGTTTCATTTGGATTGTTAAATACAAAAGAAGAAGAAAATTTTTCTTTTTTATAATCCATAGTTGTTCCCAATAAATACATTATTGCCTTTGGATCAATATATACCTCAACACCTTTATCTTTAATCACTTCATCACCTACCTTTTTTTCTTTTAAATAATGCATCTCATAAGTCATACCGGCGCATCCTCCTGTAACAACTGAAACTCTCACTCCAGCAACATTAGATTCTTTTGCTTTACTTAAAATTTCCTTAATTCTTTCTGCGGCAGCATCTGTAATTGTAATAATTGCATTACTCATAAATTATAAATTCAATTCTAATTTTGCCGATTCTGACATTTTTGTTTTATCCCAAGGTGGGTCCCAAACAATTTTAACTTCAACTTCTTCAATTTCAGGTATTTCTTCCACAGATCTTTTTACTTCCATTGGCAATGACTCTGCAACAGGACAGTGCGGACTAGTTAATGTCATATCCATTGAAACTTTTTTTTCATTAATTCTCACATCGTAAATCAAACCCAATTCATAAATATCCACTGGTATTTCTGGATCGTAAACACTTTTTAGTTTTTCCACAATTTTATCCATTAACAAAGAATCTTCTGGTTTCATGATTTATACTTTATCTATATTAATTTCTTTTTTATTTTCAAATAGTAATGAATTCAAGCCAAGCCAGGGTAATGTAGCACATTTAATGCGCATTGGAAAATTACTAACACTAGAAAAAGAATTGATTTTTAAAGATTCTTCTTTGCTAATTTTGGGTAGTTTGGAAGTATCTATTTTATTAATTTTTTTTAGAAAAAAATCAATTAAGTGCTTTGTTTCGTTAATATTTTTTTTTATTACTAATTCAGTCATTATAGATGAAGCAGCCAAGCAAATAGCACAACCGTTACCTCGAAAAGAAATATCTTTAATTATATCTCTTTCAAGTAATGCGAAAATTTCTATTTTGTCACCACATAATGGATTGTGAGCAACAATACTATCACAAGGTTTGTCTAAACTTTTAAAATTTCTTGGATTTTTTCCATGATCTAGAATTAAATCTTGATATAAAGATTTTAATTCCATTTAATTCGAAAATATTTTTTGACATTTTTTTATACCATCAAAAAGACAGTCAATATCTTCTTCATTGTTATAAACGCCAAAAGAAACTCTAACAGAAGAATTAACATTCATTACTTCATGCAAAACTTGACAACAATGATGTCCACCTCTGACCGCTATCCCCTCCTGATCTAAAATTGTAGATACGTCATGAGAATGAATTTTATCTATATTAAAGGAGAAAACACCGCCTTGATTCTTAGGAAGAGCAATAATCTTTACTGAATTATTCAATCTTAATTTATCAATTGCTATTTTTGTTAATTTTTCTTCATGTTTAAAAATTTCTTTTTTGCTTAAATTATTGATAAAATTTACTGATTCATTAAGTGCTATTATTTCAGCTGTAGGCATGGTTCCAGCTTCCATTTTCCAAACTCCCCTAGCATAAGCAATGTCCTTTTTGCTAACATAATCAATCATTCCTCCACCGCCGATGAAAGGATCAAATGCTTCTAGCCATTTATACTTAATCGATAGTAAACCAACACCAGTTGGGCCATACATTTTGTGTCCTGAAAAAGCATAAAAATCACATTCTAGGTCGTTAATGCTAAATTCAAGATGTCCGGCTCCTTGCGTTCCATCTACACAGACAGGAATATTTTTATTTTTTGCTATTTCAATAATTTCCTTAAGTGGATTAATAGCTCCAGTAACATTCGACATATGTGTTACAGAAATAATTTTAGTTTTAGATGTGATTAATGATGGAAGTTTATCCAATTGTAAGTTTCCATCCTTGTCAATTGGAATGAATTTAATAACTGCACCTTTCTTTTTTCTTAAAAAATGCCACGGAACATAGTTGGCATGATGCTCCATATCAGTTAAAATAATTTCATCTCCTTTATTGATAAATTTTTCTCCAAAACAGCTAGCAACTAAATTTAAAGACTCGGTTGCATTTTTAGTAAAAATTAGTTCATAATCTTTTCCAGATCCTATAAATTTTTTAATACTACTTCTTGTTTTTTCATAATCTTCTGATGCATTGACAGCTAAAGTATAAATTCCCCTACCTACATTTGAAAATCGATTAGTATAAAAATCACTGATTGAATCAATTACGGTTTGTGGTTTTTGTGAAGAATTTGCACTATCTAAATAGATTAATTTTTTTCCTTTGATTTTATTGTTAAAAATTGGAAATTGATCCTTAATATTTTTAGATATCATTATTATAATGTCCTAACTGTTGATAGAATTTTTTCTGAAAGTTGTTGTCAGTGATTTTATCAATTACCTCAGCTAAAAAACCTTTAATCATCATATCTTTAGCATCTTTTTCATCAATACCTCTAGAACGTAGATAAAATATGGATTCATTATCAATATTACCTGAAGAGGAACCGTGACTACATTTTACATCATCTGCATATATCTCCAATTCTGGTTTGGAAAAAAATTTTGCATTATCTGATAATAGTAGAGCTCGTGACAACTGATAACCGTCTGTTTTTTGTGCTTTAGAATCTACAAAAATTTTTCCCTGAAAACTTGAAATTGACTGGTCATATAAAGCTGTTTTTACAAATTGAGAGCTTTTAGTGTTTTCCTCATTGTGGTTCATTAATAGCTTAATTTCATGGTTACATTTTTCATGTAGTAATTGGATTGCATTGACGGAAGCAAAACTGTTTTTTCCATTTAAATTGACAATTGTTTCATCTCTTCTTGAATTGATATTTTTAGAAAAATTAAACAATTCAAAATACGAGTCTTCATCTAAATTACATTTAAGAAAATTATAAATAGTAGAATTTTTATTTGAAATATTATTATCAAATTTTTTTAAAATTGAATTTTTAGATAAAAAAATTTCTGTATTGCTGGTTGTCAGATATTCACTATCATTTTCATAAATAGGTTTTTCGTAGATAGTTATAGAAGAATTCTCATTAACTAAGATAAAATTTTTATAACCAAAATAATTTGAATTAAAATGATTAGAATAATAATAATAAATGACAACTGGCTTATTGATCTTGGCGTTTTTTTCTACTTCTATTAAATAACCATTTTCAGCAAAGGCATTATTTAAATTTAAGACTGGGTTCTCTCCTTCTTTTTTAATTGATTTTAAATAATTGCTATTTTTTTCAATTTTTAATCCTTCAATTAAAATACTTTTGCTAACCAAGTTACCGTCATAAAAAACAATACTATAATGGTCAAATGCTTCATTGTGTGAAACGGGTAAATCATTTGATAAAGATTTTGAAATATTAAAATTGTTAAATTTCTGAAGGTCTTTAGTTAATGGAGAGTACTTCCAATCTTCATTTTTAATACCTGGATAACCATTTTCTAAAAAATGATTAATTGATCTTTTTCTAAACTCTAGATCTGTATCATTGCTTTGAAAACTTTTTATAAATGCATCAAAACAGTTTTTTATATTAGAATAATTTTCCATTTATCAAATAAATTTTGCATATCCCTCATTTTCTAACTCTAAAGCCAATTTCCAATCCCCCGTTTTAACAATTTGTCCGTCCGACAAAATATGTACAAAATCAGGTTTTATATAATTTAATAGTCTTTGGTAATGAGTGATAATTAAAAAAGATCTATCTGGATCTCTTAAGGCGTTCACACCATTAGAAACAATTTTTAATGCATCGATATCTAAACCTGAATCAGTTTCATCCATAATAACAAAACTTGGTTCCAGCAGTGCCATTTGTAAAATCTCATTTCTTTTTTTTTCACCACCTGAAAATCCTACATTTAAAGGCCTAGATAACATTTCTTGTTCAATCTTAAGTTCTTGAGATTTTTCTTTTACTAATTTTAAAAATTCGATTGCATTAATTTCTTTTTCGCCTTTAGATTTTTTGATTGAGTTAATAGAAGTTCTTAAAAAATTATTAGTAAAAACACCTGGTATTTCTATGGGGTATTGAAAAGCTAAAAAAACTCCTTCTCTGGCTCTTTCCTCGGTATTTAACTCAAGTAAATTTTTTTTATTAAAACTAACTTCACCAGTAACATTGTATCCTTCTTTGCCAGACAAAACGTAAGATAAGGTACTTTTTCCTGATCCATTGGGGCCCATAATTGCATGAACCTCTCCCTTTCCAATAGTTAAATTAAGACCTTTTAAAATCTCTTTATTATCAACGCTTGCTTTTAAATTTTTAATATTAATCATCAACCAACACTGCCTTCTAAGCTAATTCCAACTAACTTTTGAGCCTCTACAGCAAATTCCATTGGTAACTGCTGCAAAACTTCTTTGCAGAAACCATTTACAATTAAGCTCACTGCTTCTTCTTGATTAAGACCACGTTGTCTGCAATAAAATAATTGGTCGTCGCTTATTTTTGAAGTAGTTGCCTCATGCTCAACTTCAGATGAGGAATTTTTATTTTCTATGTATGGAACAGTGTGTGCTCCACACTTGTTACCAACTAATAATGAGTCACATTGAGTAAAGTTTTTTGCTCCTGTTGCTTTAGGGTGGATACTTACTAGGCCTCGGTAAGTATTGTCAGCATGACCTGCTGATATTCCTTTTGAGATAATTTTACTTTTTGTATTTTTTCCTAAATGTATCATTTTAGTGCCAGTATCAGCTTTTTGATAATTGTTCGTAATTGCAACTGAATAAAATTCTCCTTGAGAGTTATCACCCTGAAGAATACAGCTAGGATATTTCCACGTTATTGCGGAACCAGTCTCGACTTGCGTCCATGAAATTTTTGAATTTCTTCCTCTGCAAGCTCCCCTTTTAGTTACAAAATTATAAATTCCTCCATTTCCATTTTTATCGCCTGGATACCAATTTTGAACTGTTGAATATTTAATTTCTGCATCGTCTAAAGCAATCAGCTCTACATTTGCAGCATGTAATTGATTTTCATCTCGCATTGGAGCTGTACAACCCTCTAAATAACTTACGTAACTTCCTTTATCTGCAATTATTAACGTTCTTTCAAACTGTCCTGTATTTTCTGCATTAATTCTAAAGTACGTTGAAAGTTCCATTGGACATCTTACTCCTGGTGGAATGTATACGAAGGATCCATCGGTAAAAACTGCAGAGTTTAATGTCGCAAAAAAATGATCTGACATAGGTATTACAGAACCTAAATATTTTTGGACAAGCTCAGGATGATTTCTAGTTGCCTCAGAAATAGAACAAAAAATTACTCCAATGTCTTTTAATTTTTCTTTAAAAGTTGTTGCAACTGATACAGAGTCAAAAACAGCATCAACCGCAACTCCAGCCAATCTTTTTTGCTCCAAAAGAGGGATGCCGAGTTTTTCATAGGTTTTTCTAATTTCAGGATCAATATCATCTAAAGATTTTGGTTGATCCTTCATGCTTTTCGGAGCTGAATAGTAATAAAGATCTTGATAATTAATTTTTGGATATTTTGGTTTTTGCCAATTTGGTTCTTTCATGCTTTGTAATCTAGAATAGGCTTTGAGACGCCAGTCTAGCATCCACTTTGGTTCTTTTTTTTGATCAGATATGAATTTAATCGTATCTTCGTTTAAACCTTTAGGAACATCAATGGTCTCAATATCAGTTACAAAACCATGACTGTACTCAGAGTTTTGATTATAATTTGTTATTATTTCCTGGCTATCGCTCATAATGATGTCATTATTTAAAGGCTTTAATAATTAAAAATACAATAAAATGTAAATTATTTTACCTTATTATTATTTAGTTATGATATAAGCCATTTTCAAAATAATTCAATTAACCTTTATGAAGCACAACAACGCAGAAATTTTTATTAACGGTCCTGATGGAAAACTTGAAGCTAAATATATTCAAAGTAAAAAAGATAATGCTCCAGTAGTGCTTATTCTTCATCCTCATCCTGAATATGGTGGCACTATGAACAACAGGGTAGTTTACAATGCTTACCATACTTTTTTACAAAATGAATTTTCTGTTTGCAGATTCAACTTCAGAGGGGTTGGGAAAAGTGAGGGAAAATTTGATAACGGTCTAGGAGAGCTATCCGACGCAGCAGCCGCATTAGATTTTATTCAAAGAAACAATCCAAATTCTAATGAAAGTTGGGTAGTTGGTTTTTCATTTGGTGCTTTGATATGTATGCAGTTATTAATGAGAAGACCAGAAATTTTTAGATTTGTGTCAATTTCTCCCCAACCAAATATTTTTGATTTTAATTTTTTAGCACCCTGTCCTACTTCAGGTCTTGTAATTCATGGAAATCAAGATCAATTAGTTACTGAAGATTCTATCAAAGGATTAAAAAATAAACTTACAAGTCAAAAAAATATTACAGTGGACTTTCAAGAAATAAAAAATGCAAATCACTTTTTTTTGAATAAAGATAAAGAGTTTATCAAAATACTAGATAATTATATTAAAAAAGAATCTCGATTATTTTAGTCTTAATAAATAATACCACCCGATATTTTTTTCTTTACACCGGTTGTGGAAGGGAAAGTAATAGGTAAGTTTTTAACACACCTAGTAGCCAAGTAAGCAAAAGCCTGCGATTCTATAAAATCACCATTAATATTTTTTGCATCAATTAAATTAATTTTTTGTACACAATTCTCCTGTATTGATTTAATAATAGATAAATTTTTTCTACCACCACCAGCAATGTAAACATCGGCAACTTTATTTTTATAATTTAATTCATTAATAGCATTGGCAATAATTTTTCCCGTAAGAAAAGCTAGGGTGGCAGCCCCATCAAATAAATCAAGACCTCTAAATTCAGACAAAGAAAAGTCCGATGTATCAAAAGAAATTTTCTTTTTTTTTAAATAATCCAATTTATCAATAAAGGAATTGACCATTGAAATATTAACTTTTCCTTTTTTTGAAATAGAGCCATTTAAATCATTTTTGCTATATCTATCAAAATAATCAATCCAAGAATCCAAAAGACAATTACCTGGACCAATATCAAAGGCATGAATTTTTTTATTAAATATATAGGTTAAATTTGAAATACCACCAATGTTAATAAAAAAAAATGGCTTATCACTTTTAAATTTTTTGCATAGAGCCTGATGATATACTGGCGTTAAAGGAGCGCCCTCGCCTCCATTAAGCAAATCATTATCTCTAAAATTGAAGACGACTTTGCAATTAAATTTTTTTTTAATTAACTGAGGTTCGCCTAGTTGCAATGTAAATTTTTTTTCTGGCTTGTGTAAAACAGTTATTCCATGAAATCCAATAACATCAATTTTTTTTTTAAAAGTTAATAAAATTTTTTTAACGGCGCTAATATGGTACGCTGTACATTCATGGCTTAATTCTTTGAATTCCTTACTGCTCTTGACGTTTTTTTTATTATTCAAAAAATTTATTTTTTCTTTAAATTTTTTTAATTTAATTTGAAAATTTTTATTAAAAGGAAAATAAAATTCTTGATATATTTTATAAACATTCACCCCATCCGTACTAATAATAGAAACGTCAATTCCATCAAATGACGTTCCGCTCATCAGGCCAATTGCATTAAATTTAATAGACATATTTGATATTTTACAATTGTTTAATAATGTATATTAATTTATTTATTATCTGCATTTCAAAATGAATACTAATATTTTAACAGAATTTAAAAACCGCGGTTATTTTTTTCAATGTACAAATGAAAAATACTTAGAAAAATTACTTTCAAGTAAAAAAATAGCTTTTTATATTGGCTTTGATTGCACAGCGCCTAGTTTGCACGTTGGTAGCTTAATTCAAATAATGTGTTTACGCCTATTTCAGAAACATGGCCACACACCTATTGTTTTGCTTGGTGGTGGTACAACTTTAGTTGGCGATCCATCTGGTAAAGAAGAGTCTAGAAAAATTTTATCAGAAAAAGAGATTAATAATAATATAAAATCTATTAAAAAAGTATTTTCAAAATTTCTTGATCATAAAGGAAAGAATAAGGTTGTTTATGTTAATAATAAGAAATGGCTTTCGCAATTAAATTATATTAATTTTTTACGTGATTACGGAAAACATTTTACTATTAATAAAATGTTATCATTTGACAGTGTTAAATTGAGATTAGATAGAGAGCAATCTCTAAGTTTTTTAGAATTTAATTATATGATTCTTCAAGCTTATGATTATTTACATTTATTCAAAAAAAATAATTGCTGTTTGCAAATTGGAGGTTCCGATCAGTGGGGAAATATAGTTAATGGTGTTGAGTTGGTTAGGCGCGAGGTTCAAGAAGAAGCTATAGGCTTAACAACTCCTCTAATTACCACATCTCAAGGTACTAAAATGGGCAAAACAGAAAAGGGAGCGGTATGGCTTGATGAAAAAAAATTAAGTAGTTTTGATTATTGGCAGTTTTGGCGAAATACTGATGATAGAGATGTAATCAGATATTTGCAATTATTTACCGAATTAAGTGAGAAAGAAATTGAATCTTATAAAAATTTAAGTGGAGATGAAATAAACAAGGCAAAAATTAAATTAGCTAATGAAGCCACCAAGCTTCTACATGGAGCAACAGCTGCTATAAAAGCAGAAGCAACATCTCATCAGACATTTGTGAACAAATCAACTGGCGGTGAACTTCCAACTAAAAAAGTAAGCAAAACTGAAATTGAAGATGGATTGAATTTTAAACAGATTTTATTGGAAATTAATTTTGCCTCTTCAGGAGGCGATTTTAAAAGAAATCTAAGCAATAACGCTTATAGAATAAATAACATCATAGAAAATAATGAAAATAAAATCATTAATTCACATGATATTATTAATAATGAAATCAAAATTTCATTTGGGAAAAAAAAACATTTTGTCTTAAAAATTAATTAGGACTTCTAAAAATATCAATAAATCTTTGGATAAATCTAGGTGTTAAAGTTCTAATCGGATTTACAGTAGTTTTTAATGAATCTGGCTGACCTTTAATTTTAAAACTTGCTCCAAAAATTCCATCGCCCTTTTTGCCAGTTAAAACTTTTCCAACTAACGGAATTTGCCTAATAATATTGTTTAGCATGTATGCGGGCACTAAATTTCCACTTAAACTTACAAAGCCATCAGGATTTATGACACCTTCCAAAGTATAACCAAGCGAATCTCCAGTGCCGTACGCTTCTTTAATTTCCAATTGTTTATTAATAACTTCAAACTCGAGGTAAGATTTATCAAAAAAAACACCCTTACCTTCGAGAGTATCAATAATTCCAGTGAAAGATGTCAAGGATAGTAAATTTGCTAATATTGGCATTTTTTTTACATAATATTTAGATAAAGTTATCTTTGAATAAGATTTATCGTCATTAAATTTTTCACTTACAAAATTTAATTTCCCATTCGAAAAATCTTTAGCAAAATTTAAACCAATTAAAAAAGGCTTAGATTTGTCAGAAGTTAAAATTGTTTCTAAATTATTATTATTATTTTTTTTGATTTGAACCTGAGCTGTTTCTGTGTTTGAGAATGCACCAAAGCCATTTAAATTTATTATTTTTCCTCCTTGTAACTTTGCAGACATTTTTACATCTTTTAGAAAGTCATCAGCAATAATAACTTGCTTAAAATTCACATTAAATTCAGAATTAAAATTTTTAGAATAAAGTGATCTTTTCGTATCTCTAGAAGTTAAAGATTTAATATAGTTTGTTAAGTTAATTTTTTCTCCACTAATTAAAAACTGTTTTTTTTGTTTGGTGATTGAAAAATTGTTATCCTTAGTATTTATTTTTAGTATTCTTAAATCATTAACATAAAAATCTTTATTTAAATTTAGATCATCAAAATAAATTGAATCTTGATTGGCAGAATAATTAAAGTCAGTTATTAAATAAAAGTTTGTTTCTGGTGTAATTTTAAATTTTAACTGAGAAGCAATTTCTTTATTTTTTTTATAATTGATCGTATCAATTTTAAATTCCGCTTGATCTAAATTTAAATTTACATCAATTAATAAATTTTTATTTTTTATAAAATTAACTTTTAAACCAACCAGTCCTGAAATAAATTTATTTTGAATTATATTATTCAAAACCTTTGTATCTACTTTTCCTTGAATATTGCTCTCAAATTTATCTGAGTCTAAATTTTGATTAAAACCAAAGCTAAAAATGTTTTTTTCAAATAATACAGAACCATCAATTGTAATTTTTTTATCTATCAAAGCAGCTTTGACAGCTAAATCTGATAGTTTAAAAATATGATTTTTTTTTGAATCTTTATTTAAAATTGTATATTCGGCGCTACCATTTAGTAATTTAATCTGACTATTGCTGTTGTAGTTTTTTAAAGAAAAATCTTTATTTAAAGCTCCATCTATAAGTATGTCTGCTTCTATTCTTCCGTTTAAATTATCCAGTCCTTTTGGCAGTTGAATTTTATAAATATTATTTTTTTCATTTAGTTTTAGAATATTATTAATTTGACCATCTACTAAAATTCTTGTTTTAAAAATTTTTGTTAGCGAATCTTTGATATCTATTTCAAAAATACTATCCTTAATCTTTAATTCGTCAAAAGTACCTTTATTGATGTTAATATCTAATTTAGATTTTTTAAAATTAAAATTTGCATTGATTGAACTGAATAAGGGTAATTTATTATTAATTTCAAATCCTAAATTTTTTATCAAACCTACGGCAGAAATATCATCAAAGTTATCTAAGTTTATGGAAAAAATTCCCTCTACTTCACCTGATTTAACTTTTTTCAAATAATCTAATAAATTATCTATCTTAAATGTTTCTATGATTGGTAAAAAATCATTTATTTGTGTTCGATTTAAATCTAAATATACTTTTTTTAACTTATTTTCTTTTTGAATAATTGATAACAAGCTTGTCGTAACCTCGATTTTTTTAATATTAATTATTTTTTTATTATAAGATAAATTAGGATTATTAATTTTTAGTTTAATATCTAAATTTTTTAATTCTAGTGATGCAGTGATTGTATCGAATTGTAGTTTAGAAAGTGGGAACTTTTCACTAATTTTTTTTTGAATTGTTGAATTAAAATAAGAAGTGCTTATTCCATTTATTAATACAAGAAATAATAAAAAAAATATTACAAAAATAACTGAAAAAAATTTAATAAATGTATTCATTTTATTTTAATTTATATAACGCACTTTCCAAGAATGAGTCTATGTCACCATCAAGTATTTTTTCTGGATCGGATCTTTCATATCCAGTTCTATTATCTTTTACCAATTGATATGGCTGAAGTACATATGATCTTATTTGATGACCCCATCCAATATCAGTTTTATTTGACTCTATAGTTTTATTCTCTTCTTCTTTTTTTTTAATTTCTAATTCGTGCAATCTAGCTTTTAGCATATTCATAGCTGTTTCTTTGTTTTTATGTTGAGATCTTTCATTTTGACATTGAACCACTATATTGGATGGTATGTGGGTTATTCTAACTGCGCTATCCGTCGTATTAACATGCTGCCCACCAGCTCCACTAGACCTATAAGTATCAATCCTTAAATCTTTATCATTAATTTCTATATCAATATTTTCATCAACGACTGGGTAGACCCAAACACTGGAAAAACTTGTATGTCTTCTTTTGTTTGAGTCAAATGGAGAAATACGAACTAGTCTATGTACACCAGACTCGTATTTCAAAAATCCATAACAATATTTTCCATTTATTCTTATGGTTGAAGATTTAAAACCAGCCTCCTCGCCCTTTGTTTCGCTTATAAGTGAATAATTATAAGATTTTTTTTCTGCCCATCTAATATACATTCTTCTTAACATTTCTGCCCAATCCTGACTTTCTGTTCCACCGGCGCCAGCATGTATTTCTAAATAAACATCACGCTCATCATTTTTTCCAGACAAGAAACAAAATAACTCTATTTGTTTTATTTTTTTTTCTAATGAAACTAAGTTACTTTCAATTTCAGAAATAAACTTACTATCAGAATCTTTCTCTGAAAGAGTGATTAGTTCTTTTATATCTTGCAGTTCGGTATTGTATGATTTTGTGTCTTCTATTATTTTTTCTAGAAAATTTTTTTCCTTAAGAATGATTTGAGCATTTTTATTATCATTCCAAAATTCGGGTAAGTTTATTTTTTTTTCAAGTTCTTGTAATTTTTCCTTTGACTGAATCTTGTCAAAGATAACTCCATATATTAGAAATTGATTTTTCTAAATTTTCTATAATTTTTTTTTGTTCAAACATTTAATATATAGTAGAGATTTTAATATTATTATTATAAATATATTTATTAGGTATATAATCATATTTAAAACTTTCTAAAACATTATTATTTTTTTTATCCAAATTTAACGATCCTGTATTTATATCAGCATAAAAAAAATTGATAGTTTCTGGTATTTTAAAAAAAGAGGCATTATATTTATCTGGTAAATTTTCAACTATATCTTGAAATATGGGTAAAGCAGCCCTGGCTCCTGTTTCGTATTTACCTAAAGTTTGTGGCTCATCAAATCCAACATATACACCTATTGCTAATTTAGGATTAAATCCAACAAACCAGGCGTCGAAATTATTATTTGTTGTTCCGGTTTTGCCTGCAAGACGAATATTTAAATTTTTTAATTTTTTTCCAGTACCTCTTTCAACAACTCCCTCTAAAATTGACGAAATTTGAAAAGCAGTTTCTTCAGAAATTATTTTTTTATTTTTACTATCAATTTTTGGTAACTGAATAGTTTCACTTGAGATTTTATTACAATCTGTACAATCATATGATTTTTTTTTATAAATAGTTTTTCCATCTTGATTTTGTATAAAATCAATCATTGTCGGATCGACTATAAATCCACCATTTGGAAATATCGAATAAGCTGCTGTTAATTTTAATAAGGTAGTTTCATCTGACCCTAGTGAAAATGATAGAATATTTGATGGTTTTTTATAAATATTTAAATTTTCAGAAAAATCTAAAATTTTCTTATTCCCTATTAATTGTGCAAGACGAACTGTCATTAAATTTCGAGATTGCTCTACTCCATTACGCAAGGTATTTAATCCATAAAATTTATTTCCGTAATTGTTTGGCTTCCACTTTGTCTCTTCCCCTCGATTTTTGCTAACAAATGGAGCGTCTAGTAAAATTGTAGTTGGTTTAAATTTATTTTCTAATGCCAGGGCATATACAAATGGTTTAAACGCCGATCCAGGCTGTCTATTAGCCTGATTAGTTCTATTAAATTTACTTAAATCAAAACTATATCCTCCAACATTACTATAAATATTTCCATTCCAAGGGTTTAAAACTATAACGGATCCATTAACTTTTGGTATTTGTTTTAATTCCCAGGATTTTGATGAATCGTTATAATTAACATAGATAATATCGTTTTTTTTAAGAACTAAATTTACATCATCTATCTTAGGACCAAGCGAGTCCGCTGAAATATAAGACCTTGCCCAAGCTATATTCTTAAGAAAAATTTTTCCAACAACATCGCTTTGCGTTGTGATTGATGCATAATTTTTATCAACCTCATTTACGATTGCTAAATCCCAGTTATTAAAATTGTCTAATTGTATTTTTTCTAAATATTTTTTCCAATTATTTTTGTTTTCAATATTTATTAATGGACCCCTCCAGCCATGCCTTCTATCGTATTGCTCCAACCCTTTTCTTAATGCGTCAGAGGCTATTTTTTGCAATTGTTCATCGAGGGAAGTTTTAACATATAGCCCATTTTTGTATAAAACATCATTTCCATAAAGAGAAAATAATTTTCTTCTAACCTCTTCTGTATAAAAAGAGTTTTCTTTTTTTAAATTAATTAATTTTTTTTTTAAAACTATTTTTCTATTTACTTCAAAACTATATATATCTTTATCTATAAAATTATTTTCTAACATTCGTTCCAAAACCCAATTTTTTCTTTTTAAAGTTGAGGAAAAGTTTCGGTAGGGATTGTATGTGCTGGGAGCTTTTGGCAAAGTTGCCAATAATGCAGATTCAGCAATCGATAATTCTTGGAGAGGCTTGTCAAAATAGGTCATACTAGCAGCAGCTACACCATAAGATCTTTCTCCTAGATATATTTCATTTAAATAAAGTTCTAAAATTCTTTTTTTTGTTAAATGTTTTTCAATTCGAAAAGCTAAAATTGCTTCTTTAATCTTTCTTGAAAATGAAATATCAGAAGTTAATAAAAAATTTTTTGCCACTTGCTGAGTGATAGTAGACGCACCTTCGAGCCTTTGGTTTAAAATAAAATTTTTAATATTTTTAAATACAGCTCTAGTTATGCCTTTGGCATCAATACCAGGATGAGCAAAAAAATTTTTATCTTCAGCTGACAAAAAGGCATTAATTACATTCTTGGGAATACTATCGATTGATACAAAGGTTCTATTTTCAGTAGAAAAATTAGCTATTAAATTACCACTTGCGCTATAAACCTTTGTAGATACGGGTGGCTTATAATTTTCTAAAAATCTGTAATTTGGCAGGTCTAATGCAAAAAACCATAAAATTAATAATACAGAAAAAAAGGATAAAAAACTTAGTGAAAATATAATGATTACAAAAGACTTTAGGCTTCTAAACATATTCATATTTATCCATAAAAAATTGTCTTTTTTTTGATATTTTGCTCCAATTGCATTTTAACACTTTCATTAAGAATGTTATTGAAATAGTATTGTTTATTAAGCTTTAAAACTTTTTATGAAAATTACATCAAAAATAACTAACTGGATATTAAACAAATGGAAAAAGAGATTCTTATTGATGCTTCTCAAGAGAAGCAAACTCGTATCGCTATCAAATCTGACAATGGTGTTGAGGCATATGAATACGAAAATGAACAAAAAAAACAACTTAAGGGCAATATATACTTAGGTAAAATAAGTAGAATAGAACCATCATTACAAGCTGCTTTTGTAGACTTTGGAAACGAACGTCATGGCTTCTTGGCTTTTAACGACATACAAACTCAATATTATCAAATCCCTATTGCAGATAAAGAGTCAATTCTAAAAGAAGAAGAAGAAATAAGAAAACAACTTGTTGAAGAAACTAAAGATCTAAATGTTGATATCCAAGTTGAAAATCATGAAAACTTTGAAAATCCAAGTGATGAAGATGATGAAAAAGAAGTAGAAGCAACTAATGAAGAATTAGATTCTCATCATGAGGAGTTGTTGAATGATGTTCAAAAAACAGAGGATGAAAATGAATATGAAACTACAGATAATAACTCTGAAAATTCTGAATATGAAAAAAAAATAAACGATATTCGATCAAGAAGAAAATTTAAAAGATATAGAATTCAAGAAGTAATAAAACCAGGTCAGGTTATTTTGATTCAAATTGTTAAAGAAGAAAGAGGAAAAAAAGGAGCAGCGCTTACAACTTTTTTATCTTTAGCCGGAAAATATATTGTCTTGATGCCTAACACTGCTAAGGGCGGTGGGATTTCCAGAAAAATATTTAACTCTCAAGATAGAAAACATGTGCGTGGGATAATTAATGAACTTAATATTCCTGATACTATGGGATTAATAGTAAGAACCGCAGGTGCAAAAAAAACTCAAAATGAAATTAAAAACGACTTAGATGTATTAATTCAAATTTGGGAGGAGATTAAACAAAAAACACTTAGTTCAAATGCTCCTAGCCTAATTCATGAAGAGGGAGATGTAATTTATCGAAGTATTAGAGATTTTTTTAGTAGCGAAGTAAAAGAAGTTATTATTGATGGCGCTGATGGTTATGAAAAAGCTAAAAAATATGCAGAAATAATTGCTAAAGAACAAGTTAAAAAAATAAAAAAATACAAAGGAAAAGTTCCTCTATTCCATTCAAAAGGAATTGAAAAATATTTAAATGAAATTTTTGAACCAAGAATAAATTTAAAATCGGGTGGATATTTAATAATTAACCCTACAGAGGCATTAGTTTCAATTGATATTAATTCTGGAAAATCTACTAAAGAAAGAAATATCGAAAAAACTGCTTTAGCAACTAATGTTGAAGCGGCCCAAGAAATAGCAAGGCAGGCAAAACTAAGAGATTTGGCAGGATTAATTGTTATCGATTTTATTGATATGGAAAACTATTCCAACAGAAGACTTGTAGAGAAAAAATTAAAAGAAGCTCTTAGACATGATAAAGCTAGAGTTCAAGTAGGTAAAATAAGTAACTTTGGATTACTTGAAATGACAAGACAAAGACTAAGAGAAAGCTCTATTCAATGGAAAACAATTTTATCCATTGATTCTTTTTCACAAAAAATATTAAAAATTATAGAAGAAAAAATATTTACTTTATCAAGAATTAAAATCGTAAAAGTAGAATTATCAAAAAAAATTATTGATTACTTAGAAACTTATCAAAAAGAAGAAATTAATTATTTTGAAAAAAAGTATAAATTTAAAATTAAATTTGAAAAAAATGAAGATCTTTTATCTTACGAATATAAAATATCATTTAAAGATAATAAAAATAAGGAAATAGAAACAGTTAATTATATTGAGGAATTAATCATTCAAGAAAATATTTCTGTAGATTCAGGCACAGAAAATAGTTCTGAAGATAACAAGAATAAAAAGTTTTATAAAAAAAAGAAATTTTTTAAAAAAAAGTTTTTTAAAAAAAGAAGCAACTTTCATGAAAAACAAAACGAAGATACTTCTAAAAAAGATGTTGCTTAGTTATTAATTTTTCCCTCTACTGGCGATGATGGATTCGCTAATATTTTTTTTTCCATTCTTCCAGATAGGAATGATTGCCTACCAGCAATAACTGCATTTTTCATGGCCTTTGCCATAAGAATTGGGTTATTTGCTTTTGCAATAGCAGAATTAACTAATACACCATCACATCCTAATTCCATTGCAATAACAGCATCTGAAGCAGTGCCGATGCCTGCATCTACAATGACGGGAATTTTCGATTGTTGTTTAATAATTTGTATATTTATTTTATTTGGTATTCCTTGGCCCGATCCAATTAAAGAACCTAGAGGCATAATTGCTACTACGCCAATTTTTTCTAATTCTTTACATGCTATAGGATCATCTGCGCAATAGACCATCACCTCAAATCCTTCATCCACTAATACTTTTGCAGCTTTTAAAGTTTCTTGCATATTTGGATATAATGTTTGCTCATCACCTAATACCTCGAGCTTTACTAAGTTCCATCCTCCACTTGCTTTTGCTAAACGTAATGTTCGCAAAGCATCTTCAGCAGAATAACAACCTGCAGTGTTTGGTAAATAAGTTATTTTTTTTGGATCTATGTAATCCATCAACATTGGCTCTTTGGGATCGGTTATATTTACTCTTCTTACTGCAACAGTAACAATATCAGCTCCTGATGCGCTTACGGCATCTGAAGTTTGTTTAAGATCTTTATATTTTCCAGTTCCTACAATAAGCCTTGAATTAAATACTCTTTTTCCAATTTTAAATTCATCCATATTTTAACCACCACCTATAAAAGTAACAATTTCAACTTGATCATTATTTTTCAAAACTGTTTTCGTATAATTTTCTTTATGAAGCACTTTTCTATTTAGTTCAATTGCTACTTTACCTTTAGGAATGGATAATTCTTCAAGCAAAGAATCTATATTAACACCCTCGCTCAAACTATATGGTTTTCCATTTAATTGTATTTCAATCATTTTTAATATATTTACGATTGTATCTTTATGAATATAAAAATTCAAATAATCAATGGACCTAATCTAAATCTACTTGGAAAAAGAGAGCCCGAGATTTATGGTCATGTAACAATGGAACAAATTGAAACAAAGACCAAAGAACATTCCTCAAAAAAAAATATTGATGTAGATTTTTATCAATCAAATATAGAAGGAGAAATTGTTAATAAGATACAGGATGTTAGTGAAAAAGTTAGCGGTTTAATTATTAATGCTGCAGCTTTCACACATACATCTGTTGCAATATTAGATGCGCTGAACACTTTAACAATCCCAAAAATAGAGATCCATTTATCAAATATTTATGCAAGAGAAGAATTTAGACACAAATCTATGATTAGCAAATCTGTAAATGGAGTTATTTGCGGATTTGGTTTAAATAGTTATATATTAGCAGTAGATGCAATTGAAAATATTTTAAAAAAATGAAGATAGACAAAGATTTAATTAAACAACTTTCTGAATCTCTAAATGAATTTCATTTGACAGAATTAGAATACTCAGACGGAAAAACAACTATAAAAGTAGGAAAAGGATCCAAAGCTATAACAACAACATCACCCACAACCGAATCCTCAGTAAAAACACAAGCTCAAAAAGAAGATACTTCTTCAAACATTGTTCGTAGTCCGATGGTTGGTACAGCTTATCTTTCTCCAGAACCTGGTGCAAAACCATTTGTGTCGGTTGGAAATAAAGTAAAAAAAGGAGATACGATTTTGATTATTGAAGCCATGAAAACAATGAATCACATTCAATCTACTGTTGATGGAGAAGTAATAGAAATTTTAATCAATGATGGTGAAGCTGTAGAATTTGAGCAAGCTCTAGCTAAAATAAAATAAATAATGATAAAAAAAATATTAATTGCCAATAGAGGTGAGGTGGCAGTTAGAATTATTAGAGCTTGTAAAGAATTGGATATTAAATCTGTTGCAGTTCATTCTAATGTTGATCATGAATCAATGCATGTTCAACTTGCAGATGAAAGTATTTGCATCGGTCCTCACAAAGCTCAGGATAGTTATTTAAACATACCGTCACTAATTTCAGCTTTTGAAATATCTGGAGCCGACGCAATTCATCCAGGATATGGATTTTTATCCGAAAATTACGAATTTGCTAAAATTTTAAAAGAGCACGAAATTAAATTTATAGGTCCATCTCCAGAATTGATAAAAAAAATGGGTGATAAAATTGAGGCTAAACGTATAGCAAAAGATCTAGGTTTGCCTACAATAGAAGGATCTGAAAAAGGTATATCAAAGATTGAAGATGCGATCGAAATATCTAATAAGATTGGCTATCCAGTATTGATTAAAGCTGCTGGAGGTGGTGGTGGCAAAGGAATGAGAATAGTAGATAAAGAATCAGACCTTCTCGAAAATCTACAAATGGCTAAAAATGAAGCAAAAAAATTTTTTGGTAATGACGAGGTATTTATTGAAAAGTATTTTAAAAATCCAAGACACATAGAAGTGCAAATACTATCTGATGGAAAAGATAATACTGTCCATCTTGGAGAAAGAGATTGCACCATTCAGAGAAGGCATCAAAAAGTAATTGAGGAGACTCCAAGCCCCGTACTTAGTGAAGACCAAAGAAATGAATTATTAAATACATGCGTTAAAGCTATTTCAAAGCTTGGTTATGAAGGTGCTGGAACTCTAGAATTTATCTACGAAGATGGAAAATTTTATTTTCTAGAAATGAATACAAGATTGCAAGTTGAGCATCCTGTTACAGAGGTAGTTACTGGTGTAGATATTGTTAAAAGACAAATAGAGATAGCTTCAACTGGAGAGTTAAGTTTAAAACAAGAAAATATAAAATTTAATGGTCATGCTATTGAATGTAGAATTAATGCTGAAGATTATTTAAAAAATTTTCAACCAAGCTCAGGCATTGTTCAAATTTATCACCAACCTTCAGGTCCGGGAACTAGAGTTGATGGCTGCTTATTCCAAGGTGTAAAAGTTCAACCTTACTACGATAGTTTGATAGCTAAATTAATTTGCTATGGAAAAGATAGAGATTCAGCAGTGACTAGACTCAAAAGAGCACTTGATGAATTTGTTATTAATGGAATTGAAAGCACTATAAATCTGCATAAAAAAATATTAAGACATGAAGATTTTTTACAATCTCGTTACGATGTTAATTGGCTAGCAAATTCAAAAATTCTTGATCAATAGCAATTTTCAATCCACAAATCATAGTTAGCGTGCTCAAAAGGATTTACGGAAGGATATTTGTTAATCATCCAACCATTATAAATATAGACTATATCTTTATTTGCTTTTGTTTGATCTTGTACTTGTAAAAAAGCATAGATATCAGAGGATCCAGTTTTATTATCAATTACGCATTTTGTTATTTTAATCCTCAAGTCATTTATTATTTTAATTTTTCCAATATTTAAAGAATGATTTGTTTTTTTGGAGGTTATTTTGTCTAAAATTATAATTTGAGCTTGATTATTTGATTTATCATAAACTAAAATATTATCATCTGTTAAAGCTGACAATGGAATTATAAAGAAAAATAAAACCAGAAATATTAATCTGGAAGCCATTTTTTATAATTTTCTTTTTTTTCTTTAGTAATTTTCTTCGGATGATAAGCGTGATCAGATCCTGTTAAATTTTCATGATGCGGTTTTATCCAGGGGTAATCAACTAGATTTGTTTTATCAGGTGTTGAAATAACTGTCTTATGTATCCACATGTGCCATTCGGGTGGAATTTTAGACGCTTCTATTTCATTTTTATAAATAACCCATCTTTTAGTATCTTTTAGATTTTTGTAATATTCATTTCCAAACTGATCTTCGCCAACTTTTTTTCCATAGAACAAAGTGAATAAAAAAGTTCCAACGGTTTGATTGTTCCACCACGTAAAAATAGATTTTAAAAAATTTGTTAACATGTTCGTGCTTAGGTTGTTAAATTTTTGTTAGACTTATCTCATATTGTAAAATAGAAGACAATATAAATCCAATTATTGATTCTTATTAAAAATTATGAGCAAATATTTAGCAGAAAGTTTTTACACTTGTTTATTTAAAATTACCCATCAGTTAGAAGAAGTAACAAACGAAAGTCTTAAAAATTTAGAAAATCGAAAAGACGGAAAATTTGATTTAATCGATATTAAATTCAACAAAAGAAAAACAAGATCATTAAGCGATATTCCTAATACTCAAAGTAAAACTACCGATATTTCTGATAAAGAAAACTCTCTTCAAGAAATGTTACAAACTTCACAAAAATTATCAGAGAATTTTTCAGAAAATAAAAATCTAAACAAATTAGAAACAAAACTTGCTGCAGGTAGACGAAAAATGCCAGACAGAAGAAAAGGATATATTCAAAAAGCAACCGTTGGAGACCACAAAGTATATCTTCATATCGGAGAATATGATGATGGTAAAGTTGGAGAAATTTTCATTGATACAAATAAAGAAGGAGAGCTTGTAAAAGCTCTAATGAATAACTTCGCAATAGCTATTTCATTAGGTTTGCAGTACGGGGTTCCTTTGGAGGAGTTTGTTGATGCATTCATTGATACTAAATTTGAACCATCGGGAAAAATTCAAGGTAATGACCGAATTTTAAGTGCCACTTCTATTCTTGACTATATTTTTAGAGAGCTTGCAATATCTTATTTAAATAGAGAGGATCTTGCTCACACCCCATCGATTAAAAAAATTGAAACTACAACTGGAGAAGAAAATTTAGAAGAAAGTAAATTCCTTGATGTCTTAAAAAATATTACGAGTAAGGGATTTGTTAGAAACCAATACAAAGAAAAATTGGTTGATCTTAGCAATGTAAGATTAAATATAAAAAGTAAAAAGGCTTAACTTTTTATTATTTTAGTAATTTTAAATTAAGTTCTTTTAACTGATTGTCACTAACTTCACTTGGTGCATTCATCATTAGATCTTGAGCGCTTTGGTTCATTGGAAACATGGTAACTTCTCTAATGTTTTTTTCATCGGCTAGCAGCATTACAATTCTATCAAGACCAGGAGCTATACCTCCATGTGGAGGAGCGCCATAAGATAAAGCATTTATCATTCCAATAAATTTTTTATCAACATCTTCTTTTGAATAACCAGCTATATTGAACAGTTTATACATCAATTCAGGTATATGATTTCTAATTGCTCCAGAAGAAAGTTCTATCCCATTACAGACGATGTCATACTGGTAGGCTTTAATATCAAGAGGATTATCAAAATCTAGTTTACTAATATCACCTTGTGGCATTGAAAAAGGGTTGTGACTAAATTCAATTTTTTTAGTAGTTGGGTCTATTTCAAACATTGGGTAATCAACTATCCAACAAAAAGCAAAAGTATTTTCATCAATCAAATTTAAATCTCTTCCGACTTTGTCTCTTGCCAATGACATGATTTTTTCAACTTCAGATTTATTTCCACAAGCAAAAAATATACTATCTCCTACTTCTGCCTCACATAATTTCATTAAATTTTTAATTGCATTTTCAGAAAAAAGTTTACCAACTGGTCCTTTTGCTGAAAGCGCATTATTTTCTTTTTCAATAGTTAAATATGCTAAGCCCGAAGCACCCTGCTCTTTAGCCCACTTATCAATTCCATCAAAAAAACTTCTGGGCTTATCAAATGTTTTGGGTGTTTTTAAAGCTCTAACAACCGATCCACTTTTTACAAGTTTTTTAAAAATTTCAAATTTTACATCATCTTCTAAAAACAATTTAGTTGTATCAAAAATAATTAAAGGATTTCTTAAATCAGGTTTATCAGACCCATATTTTAAAAGTGCATCTTCATAAGTAATTTGTGGAAAATTTTCTTGTAATATTTTCTTAGTTGAAAATTCTTTGAAGACATCAACAATCAATTGCTGAACTACTTGAAACACATCTTTTTGTTCAACAAAAGACATTTCAATATCTAATTGATAAAATTCACCAGGACTTCTATCTGCTCTAGCATCTTCATCACGAAAACATGGAGCAATTTGAAAATACCTATCAAAGCCAGCTACCATTATTAATTGTTTAAATTGTTGAGGTGCTTGTGGTAATGCATAAAATTTTCCAGGATTCAAACGACTTGGAACTAAAAAATCTCTTGCCCCTTCTGGACTGGAGGCTGTTAATATTGGAGTTTGAAATTCTAAAAATCCTAATTCTTTCATTTTTTTTCTAATAAAAGAAATTACATTTGAACGAAGAATAATGTTTTGATGAAGTTTTTTTCTTCGCAAATCTAAAAATCTATACTTCAATCTAATGTCTTCAGCATAATCTTGGTCACTAAACACAGGCATTGGTAACTCTTTGCAATAAGACAAGATTTCAAAATTACTAACTTTGATTTCAATTTCACCTGTAAGCAAATCTTTATTGATAGTCTCTACTGATCTTTTGCTAGCTACACCCGATACTCTAACAACAGTTTCGAGTGACGTTTTTTCAATTAAATTAAAATTAGGATTATCATTTTGAATTACACATTGAGTAATTCCGTAATGATCTCTTAAATCTAAAAATAATAGGTTTCCATGATCTCTTTTTTTGTGTATCCAACCTGAAAGAATAACTTCTTCGCCATCATTTTTAGCGTTAAGTTGATAACAATTATGTGTTCGATAAATATTCACTACAAAGCTCCGAAAATTAAATACATTTAATAACTAAAAAAAACAATGATTATTGAAACAAACCAATCTTTAGAATCTTATTGCAAAGAGCTCTCTAAAAAAAAAATTGTATTCATGGACACCGAATTTGACAGAAGAAGCACATATTTTTCAAAATTATCATTCATAACTATATCGGATGGCATAAAAACTAATATTATAGACTGCTTACAGAAAAAACTATCGTTAAATCCTTTAGAGAAAATTATTAGTAATAAAAAAATTACAAAAGTGTTTCATGGATCGCAACAAGATTTAGAGATTTTTAGAAATATGAAAATACAAATACACTCCATATTTGATACTCAAATAGCAGCACAATTTTGTGGTTATAAAAATGCTCCTTCGTATGCAAATTTAGCTAGTGATATTTGCAAAATAAATATCGATAAAACTTTGCAAAACAGTGATTGGCTTAAGCGACCAGTAAATAAAAAAATGATTTCATATTTAGAATCAGATGTAAAATATTTGAGCAAAATCTATAAATTTTTTAATAGAAAACTAAAAAAAAATAAAAATTTAGAATTTTTTAATGAAGAAATGAATAATATTAATGTTATTTCTAATTTAATTTCTAGTAGTGCTATAAGAAAAAAAATAAATCATCAAAATATTAAACTAAAACAATTTCAAGATTTATTAAAATTTAGAGAAAAAATAGCAAAACAAAAAAATATACCTAAAAATTGGATTTTTAAAGATGAAGATATCAATAACATTATTGAAAATAAAAATTATCTAAACTTAAAAAAAAATAAAAATTTAAACATAAATGAAAGAAAAAAAATAATAAGTTTGTTTCAAAAAATAAAATTAAAAAAAATAAAAATAAATTTTAATAGTAATATTGAAAAACTAGTTAATATATTAAAATCAGAAATTTCAAAAAAATATATAATTGCAGAACAGTTAATAGCTACAAAAAATGAAATTAAATTATTTTTAGATAATGATATTATAGTTCAATCAAAATGGAGAAATAAGATATTTTATAAACCAATTGAAAAATTAATTAAAAAAGGAATAAATATAAAAATAAATAATAATAAAATTATTTTTTAATTTTTTTCAAGGATTGAATTAATTACCCTTTTTGTAATTTTTTTTTTATCAACCAAGTTCTTCCTATCTATCAACTTAACAAAAGTGTTTATAGCCAGATAAGATCTTTCGATTTTACTTAAAATAAAATCAATCATTTTTGGCTCTAGGGCAATTTGTCTGTCAGAAAAACTTTTTAACAAAATAGAGTAAAGTAAATTGTCTGAAGGATTGTGTATTTCAATATTAAAAATTGATTTAAATCTTGAGCTCAAATCATTTAAAGCAAAATGAAGTTTTGCGGTATCATGCAAGGAAGAAAATATTAAAAAATTACCATTTGATTTAAAATGATTATAAATCAAAAATAACAATTCATTGTCAATTTCATTGGTAATATCTTCTATAATTATTTTTTTTTGTTTTAAAACATTGTCAATATTGCTTTTATTAATTTCTTTTTTTGAAATTTTTACAAAAGAATTTTTTTTTGCAAAAATTGATAATAAAAAAGTTTTGCCTGATTTTTCTGGACCAAAAATATTTACTATATTTTCATCCCAATTTGGCCAAGTATTTAAAAAATGATAAACCTCCTCGTTACTTTTTGAGACACAAAAATCATCTTCTAAAAAGAAATTTTCTTGCGTAAAATTAAATACCTGCTGCTCATTCATTAGTTAACAATCTCCAAGAATTAAAATTTTCTTTCAAAATAAAATTTATTTCCTCTAAGTTTTTATTAAGATCATTAATTGTGCCTGAATAATAAATCTTTCCCCTATAAGCTTTAGAAGATACTTCAATATCCTTAATTTGCTTAATGTTGTTTAGTTTTTGTAATTTTGATCTAATAATATTTAATTGTCTAATATTTTGAATATTGGTTGTGAATTCAAGGGATGTAACCAAACTAGAAAAAATTGTATTTTTCTTTTTCCATATCTTTTCTGTTTCAATTTTAATTGTATTAATTAGTTTAGATAACTGCAAATCACTTATTGTATGTGAAAAAACTTTATAATAATTAGTTTTGTTCAAAGTTAATTTATACTGAATATTATCTAAATCTTTATCAAAATTAATAAATAAAATTAATGAATTTTTTAAACCATATTTTTTTAAAAAATAGGAACTATCATAATAATTAATATCAAATGAATTTAGATCTATATTTTTTTGATCCTCCAAATCTCCACTTGGAATTAAATATTTAACTAGCCTAGCTTTATCTTCTTCCAGATTCCAATTCGAAAGAAAAAAATTGTCCTCCCATAATTTAATTATATTATTATACTTAATTATAGGTATTACCAAAACTGGTGAACTTACTGTATCTGTGTAAATAATATTTCTACTATTTAATAAATTTTGTATTTTTTTTTTGTGAAAAGTTATTGATGTTTTAAAAATAAAATTTTTTTTATTTTTTTCTTCTGCCAGAATATTAAATTTTACTATTGATTCATTTATATTGTTAAAATCAATATTTTTAATCTTCCAGTACTCGTCCTCCACCAAAACTCTTTTTGCAAAAGTATCAAAAGAACTATTTATTGCTTCTATTATAGCTTCATTTCTACTATATTTTTCTTTGCTATAGTCTGTTTTAAGAATAGTGTTTTCAACTTTAAAGATATCACTATAAGATTTGTTAGATAAAATTATTAATATTAATAAAATTAAAAATAGTTTATAAATTACTTCATATTTTTTTAAAAAATTAAATTCTAAAATATTCATTTGTGCAAAAAAAATTTACCTATAAACAAAGTGGTGTTGATATTAATAATACAACAAGACTTGTAAAATATATTTCAAATTTATCAAATAAAACAAAGATCAAAGGTTCTTCAATAAGAAATTTTAAAAATATTGGCGGCTTTGGTTCTTTATTTGATCTATCTCAATATAATATTAAAAATCCAGTATTGGTTAGTTCTACTGATGGTGTGGGCACTAAGCTTGAAATCGCTAATGAAATGAAAAAATTTGATACAATTGGCATTGATTTGGTTGCAATGTGCGTTAATGATCTAATTGTCCAGGGGGCAAAGCCTTTGTACTTTCTAGACTATATTGCAATAGGAAGAGTAATTGAAAAAAAATATAAAGATATTCTTAAGGGAATTGCAAAAGGATGTAAGATTTCAAATTGTTATTTAGCAGGTGGAGAGACTGCTGAAATGCCAGGAGTCTACACCGGAAATAAATTTGATTTAGCCGGTTTTTCTGTTGGTGCGATAGATAAAAAAAAAATTATAAGTGGAAATAAAATTAAAAATAACGATATAATTTTAGCAATTCCATCATCGGGTATTCATTCTAATGGGTATTCATTAATTAGAAAAATTTTAAAAGATAAAAAAATTAAATATACAAAAGAAAATAAAAAACTTTTTCATGATTTGTTAACTCCTACAAAAATTTACGTGAATGAAATAACAAAACTAGTAAATCTAAATTTAATTAATGGTTCTTGTAATATTACCGGCGGTGGACTTTTGGAAAATATTCCTCGAGTTTTAAAAAAAGGAATTTGCGCTCACATAAATTTAGACAATATAAAAGTACAAAATATTTTTCGTTGGATAAATAAACAGGGTGTTGAAGAGAAAGAAATGCTCAAAACTTTTAACTGTGGTGTTGGTTTTGTATTATTTGTAAAAAAAAATAATGTTAAAAGAATTCAATCTTTTTTTTCAAAACAATTTAAGCCATATATTTTAGGATCTATAAAAAAAGATAAAAATACAAAAATAAAATTTAATGGAAAAATTAAATTTTAAAAAAAAAATTTGTGTTTTTATTTCTGGAAAAGGCTCAAATTTACAATCACTGTATAAATATTCTCTGTTAAAAAAATCTAATTATAAAATTCATTTAGTAGTTTCAGACAAACATGAGGCAAAGGGATTAATTTTTTCTAAAAATAAAAAAATTAAATCAATTGTTATTAATGGCAATAAAGAAGCTTTTGAAAAAAAAATTTTTCATATAATTAAAAAAGAAAAAATTGATATTTTGTGCTTAGCTGGTTTTATGAAAATTCTTAGTTCTAATTTTATTACAAAATTAAAAATTCCAATTATTAATATACATCCGTCGTTGTTACCAAAATATAAAGGATTAAATACTCACCAACGAGCTATAGACAATAATGAAAAATTCTCTGGTTGCACAGTTCATTATGTAACTGAAAAATTAGATAGTGGAAAAATAATCTCACAAAAAAAAGTTAAAATTTTAAAAAAAGATAATGCGTTAAGTTTGTCAAAAAAAATTCTTCGATCAGAACATAAACTCTTTCCTGAAACTTTAGATAAAATTTGTAAAAATTAACTAAAAAATAGTTCTATTTCTCTTTTTGCACTTTCTGCTGAATCTGAACCGTGAACTGAATTTTTATCAATAGATATTGCAAACATTTTTCTGATAGTACCCTCTTTTGCTTCGCTTGGATTGGTAGCTCCCATTAATTCTCTATTTTTTTGAATAGCATTATCACCCTCTAAAACCATAGCAACCAAAGGACCTGAGCTAATATAATTACAAAGATCGTTAAAAAATGGTCTTTCTTTATGCATTTCATAAAATTTTTCTGCAAATTGTCGGTCTACATGTATTTTTTTCATATGACCAATTTTAAGATTATTGTCCTCAAAGACATTTATAATTTTTCCTATTAGATTTCTTTCTACTGCATCTGGTTTAATTAAAGATAATGTTTGTTCCATATTATTTCTCGTAATGCTCCTTTACTAGTCTGTTTAATAATTTTACTCCATACCCAGTTGCTCCTTCTGGAGTTACTTCTGTATTTTTTTTGGTCCAAGCCATACCTGCAATATCTAAATGCGCCCATGGAGTTTTGTTTCTTATAAATCTTTGAAGAAACTGAGCTGCAGTTATTGATCCTGCTCCACCTGAATAATTTATATTTTGCATATCTGCAATTTTTGAATCCATCAGTTTGTCAAAATTTTCATTGAGAGGTAATCTCCATGCTTTTTCATTATCTTTTAAACTTACTTCTTGAATTTGATTAGCTAATTTATCATCGTTAGAAAATAACCCAGCATACTCATTGCCAAGCGCTACTACAATTGCTCCAGTTAACGTAGCTAAATTTATTATAAATTTTGGTTTAAACTTATCTTCTGTGTAAGCAATTGCATCAGCTAGTACTAACCTACCTTCAGCATCAGTGTTTAAAATTTCAATGGATTGTCCTGAATAACTTTTAACAACATCGCCTGGTCTCTGAGCATTTCCATCAGCCATATTCTCAACTAATCCAACGACACCTACAGCATTAACTTTTGCTTTACGTAAAGCTAAAGTTTTCATCAAACCAGTAACTGTTCCTGCTCCACCCATATCATACTTCATGTCTTCCATAAATTTTGCTGGCTTAAGTGAAATACCACCGGTATCAAAACAAACACCTTTTCCCACAAATGCCAAAGGTTTTTCTTTTGAAGATTTATTTCCATTCCACTTCATGATTGCCATATAAGAATCATTTGAACTTCCCTGCCCCACTCCAAGTAAAGCATTCATTCCTAATGATTTCATTTTTTTTTCATTTAAAATCTCTATTTGCAAACCAATTTTTTTTAACCGTAAAATTTCATCAACAAATTTTTTTGGATTTAAAATATTTGCAGGTTGAGTAACTAAATTTCTTGTTTCCTCAATACCCAAATATATATTTAAACATTCTTTTATTAAACTTTTAACACTTTTTTCATTTACAGTGATAATCTGTATATTATTTAATTTATTTTTATTTTCTTTTTTATATTTAAAATTAGAAAAATGATAACTTTTTGAATATAAACCTAAAAAAAAGTTACTAATAAAAATATTGAAATTTTTTTTAATCAATTCTGAACTATCTAAATATAAATTAACTTTCTCAAATTTAGATATTCTATCAAATACAGTTCCTCCTAATTTTTGATAATCATAATCAAGCGTAGTTGAAGTAATTTTAAAAATAAAAATTTGATGCTTTATTCTATTTTCGGGAATTTCAATTAAAACATTTTCAGAATTTTTAAAATCTTCTTTGTATAAATTTATAATATTAATGTTTTTTTTTAGTATATTGCTTGAATTGCTTAAAAAATTGAAATTTTCATCAGCAAAAAAAATGTGA
>VTPD01000014.1 GCA_008638015.1 Pelagibacteraceae bacterium
AAAAAGATGGTCTTTTTTGTGCAAGAATTTTTGGACCTGTAAAAGATTACGAGTGTCTTTGTGGCAAGTACAAAGGAATGAAGTTCAGAGGAATTATATGTGAAAAATGCGGAACTGAAATAACAAAATCAAATGTACGAAGAGACAGAATGGGTCACATCGATCTTGCAACTCCAGTTTCTCATATATGGTTTTTAAAATCGTTACCAAGTAGAATTGCTTTATCCTTAGATCTTAAATTAAAGGATTTAGAAAAAGTACTCTATTATGAAAATTTCATTGTTATTGAGCCAGGCTTAACCCCATTTAATAGAAATCAAATTATTACTGAAGAAGAATACTTAAAGGCCCAAGAGGAATTCGGTGAAGATCAGTTTACTGCCGGTATAGGAGCTTCTGCTATTAGAGATTGTTTAGCTAACTTAGATATGGAAGCAGACAGAGATAGATTAAGAGAAGATTTAAAAACAATCACATCTAAAGTTAATGAAGAAAGAACCATAAAAAGATTAAAATTAATTGAGTCTTTTATTGCCTCTGGAAACAAAGCTGAATGGATGATTTTAACAACTTTGCCAGTAATTCCGCCTGAGCTTAGACCACTTGTTCCTTTGGATGGAGGTAGATTTGCAACATCTGACTTAAATGATTTGTATAGAAGAGTAATTAATAGAAATAATCGTTTAAGAAGATTAATGGATTTAAGAGCTCCTGATATCATTGTTAGAAATGAAAAACGAATGCTGCAAGAGTCAGTTGACGCTTTGTTTGATAACGGACGAAGAGGTAGAGTTATAACTGGAACTGGAAAACGTCCGCTTAAATCTTTAGCCGAAATGCTAAAAGGAAAACAAGGAAGATTTAGACAAAACTTACTTGGTAAACGAGTTGATTATTCAGGAAGATCAGTGATCGTTTCTGGACCAGAATTAAAATTACATCAGTGTGGATTGCCAAAAAAAATGGCATTAGAATTATTTAAACCATTTGTTTACGCAAGATTAGATAAATTGGGTTACGCAACAACAATTAAACAAGCTAAAAAAATTGTTGAAAAAGAAAAACAAGAAGTTTGGGATATTCTTGACCATGTTATTAGACAGCACCCAGTATTATTAAACCGAGCACCCACATTGCATAGATTGGGAGTTCAAGCATTTGAACCAGTACTTACAGAGATGAAGGCAATTCAACTGCATCCATTAGTAACTGCAGCTTTTAACGCTGACTTTGATGGTGACCAAATGGCTGTTCACGTACCATTAAGTATTGAAGCGCAATTAGAAGCCAGAGTTTTAATGATGTCTACAAACAACATCTTACATCCTGCAAACGGCAAGCCAATTATTGTTCCGAGTCAGGATATGGTACTAGGAATTTATTATTTATCTCAAGAACCTTTAGAAAATAAAGACGAAAAACCACAAGGTTATTTTTTAAATATCAATGAAATAGAACAAGCGATTGAATATAAGAATATTCATATTCACTCAAAAATTATTTCAAGATTTGAAACTTTAGATGAAAAAGGAAATACTATCTTTAAAAAATACGAGAGTACTGCTGGAAGATTCATTTTAGCAAATATTCTTCCAAAAAATAAAGATATTAAATTTGATTTAATCAATAGAACACTTGCAAAAAAACAAATCTCTGAAGTCATTGATAAGGTTTTTAGATTCTGTGGTCAAAAAGAAACGGTAATTTTTTGCGATAGATTAATGACTCTTGGTTTTAGAAATGCATTTAAAGCAGGAATTTCATTTGGAAAAGATGATCTTGTAATTCCAGAAAGTAAAAAGAATATTATAAGAGATGCAAAAAAATTAGTCGAAGAATATGAAAACCAATATGCAGAAGGTTTAATTACTAAGGGAGAAAAATACAACAAAGTCATTGACCAATGGTCTAAGTGTACTGATAAAATTGCATCAGAAATGATGAGCATCATTTCTACTCCAAAAAAAGATAAAGAAGGAAAAATTCAAAATAACTCAGTATTTATGATGGCAGATTCTGGAGCTAGGGGATCAGCTGCACAGATGAAGCAACTTGCGGGAATGAGGGGTTTAATGGCGAAGCCATCAGGTGAAATTATTGAAACACCAATTATTTCAAATTTTAAAGAAGGTTTGACAATTCTTGAGTACTTTACCTCTACGCACGGAGCAAGAAAAGGATTGGCAGATACGGCACTAAAAACTGCAAACTCAGGATATTTGACAAGAAGATTATGCGATGTTTCTCAAGATGTAATTATTTCTTCACTTGATTGTGGAAATGACAAACCAATTACGATTGGTGAAATTATTGAAGGTGGAAACGTGTTAGTAAGTTTAGCTGAAAGAGCATTAGGAAGATACGCAGCTGAAGATATTAAAAACTCTTTAACTGGAGAAGTGATTGTTAAGAAAAAACAAATGATCGATGAAGAAAAATGCGATCTTATCGAGTCAGCGGGTGTAAAAAATTGTAAAGTTTATTCAGTTATTACCTGTGCTAACCAAAAAGGTGTTTGTCAAAAATGTTACGGAAGAGATCTAGCGAGAGGAATTCCAGTATCAGTTGGTGAATGTGTCGGAATGATTGCAGCTCAATCTATTGGTGAGCCTGGTACGCAGTTAACAATGAGAACTTTTCACGTTGGTGGAACTGCTTCATTCAAAGAAGATTCATCGGTGATTGCTCCAGAAAGTGGAATATTAAAATTATCTAGTAAAAATCTAGTAGAAGACTCTTCTAAAAATCTGATTGTAATGGGTCGTAATATGGAACTTACAATTGAAAAAGATGGCTACTTAAAAGCTTCTTACAAAGTTCCATACGGAACTAAATTGTTTGTTAAACCTGACCAAGAAGTTAAAAAAAATCAAAAAATATGCGAATGGGATCCATACACATTACCAGTAATTGCTGAGACTGCTGGTATTGTTAATTATGTTGATTTAGTTGATGGAGCATCGATTTCAGATAAGACAGACGAGGCTACAGGAATTTCATCTAAAATTGTTTTGGATTGGAGATCACAATCTAAAAATTTAGATTTAAAACCAAGAATTACTTTAAGAGATAAAAATGATGAAGTGGTTAAAAAAGCAGATGGTAATGAAGCAAGATATTACTTATCGCCAGAAACAATTTTATCAGTAGCAGACGGATCAAAAGTTAACGCAGGAGACGTTCTAGCAAGATTGCCAAAAGCTACATCTAAAACAAAAGATATCACTGGAGGTTTACCACGAGTTGCTGAATTATTTGAAGCTAGAAAACCAAAAGATGGTGCTATCATAGCTGAAAATAGTGGAAAAATAATTTTTGGAAAAGAAATTAGAGGAAAACAAAAAATTACCATTCAAGGTGATGATGGAATTGAATCTAATTATCTTATACCAAAAGGAAAACAAATTAATTTTAATCCTGGTGAGTCTATTTCTAAAGGTGAATATTTATTAGATGGTAGTCCCGCGACACATGATATTTTAAAAATTCTAGGCATAGAATATTTAACAGAGTATTTTGTGAATGAGGTTCAAGGAGTTTACAGGCTTCAAGGTGTTGTAATTAATGACAAGCACATTGAAGTTATCTTGAGACAAATGTTAAGAAAAGTTGATATCAAAGAACCAGGTGACAGTAATTACTTACTTGGAGAAGTGGTCGATAAAATTGATGTAATCAATGAAAATTTGGAACTTAAAAAAGCTGGAAAAAAACAAATTGGTTTTGAACCAGTGTTGCTAGGTATTACAAAAGCTTCTTTACAAACGAAGTCATTTATTTCTGCTGCATCATTCCAAGAAACTACAAGAGTTTTGACAGACGCTTCTATTAAAGGGAAATCAGATGACTTATATGGATTGAAAGAAAACGTTATTGTAGGAAGACTTATACCTGCAGGTAGCGGAATGAGCAGAATTAGACTTAATGAAGTAGCGCATCAAAAAGATATTGAGTTACAGGAAAAGCTTAAAAATAAGAAAGTTGAAACTGTAGAAGAAGCAGCCCAATAAGCCTTAATTTTGTTAAAAAAATAGTCACTTTTAACCCTAGGTTGTTATTGACCTTCTGGAATAAATCAGTATTAATAGCGAAATTTTTAAGGTAGCACGTAAGGCCCTTTGTAGCTTTAAACAACTACCAAACTAAGTCGCTTTATTCGTCTTCCTTAAAAAATAACTTTTATAAATTTATGCCAACGATAAATCAGTTGTTAAAAAAGAAACGAAAAAAAGTAATCGCAAGAAATAAAGTTCCTGCTTTAGAAGCTTGTCCATTGAAGCGTGGCGTCTGTACAAGAGTTTACACAACAACACCAAAAAAACCGAATTCAGCATTAAGAAAAGTTGCAAGAGTTAGATTGTCAAACGGATTTGAAGTTACAAGTTATATTCCTGGTGAAGGTCATAACTTACAAGAGCACTCAGTTGTGATGATTAGAGGTGGAAGAGTAAAAGATTTACCAGGTGTACGTTATCACACGGTAAGAGGTTTGCTAGATACCCAAGGTGTTGCAAACAGAAAACAACAACGTTCCAAATATGGAACTAAGAGACCTAAATAACTATGTCTAGAAGAAGAGCCCAAGTTAAAAGACAAGTTGTTGCTGATCCAATTTACGGAACAAAAATTATTACAAAATTTATTAACTCATTAATGATTGATGGTAAAAAAACTGTAGCAGAAAGAATTGTTTATAAAACTTTTGAAAGTATTAAAGAAAAAACTAAACAAGATCCTTTAGAAGTTTTTAATGAGGCAATCAAAAATGTTAGACCAAATTTAGAAGTCAAATCTAGAAGAGTAGGAGGGGCGACTTATCAAGTTCCCGTTGAAGTTAGATTGGAAAGAGGTCAAGCTTTAGCAATTCGTTGGTTGATTGAAGCTTCTAAAAAAAGAGGCGACAAGACTATGCAAGAAAGACTCACAAAAGAGTTTTTAGATGCTTCAACAAATAAAGGTAACGCAATTAAAAAAAGAGAGGACACTCATAAAATGGCTGAGTCAAATAAGGCTTTTGCTCATTTTAGATGGTAGTTATGCAACAAGATATTAGCAAAGATAAATATAGAAATATTGGTATCATGGCTCACATTGATGCTGGTAAGACAACTACTACAGAACGTGTTTTATATTACACAGGTAAAGAACATAAGATTGGTGAAGTTCATGATGGAGCTGCAACAATGGACTGGATGGAACAAGAACAAGAAAGAGGAATAACTATTACCTCAGCAGCTACAACATGTTTTTGGAGAGATCATAGAATTAATATTATTGATACCCCAGGTCACGTAGATTTTACAATTGAAGTTGAAAGATCATTAAAAGTATTAGACGGAGCGGTAGCTGTATTTGATGGAGTTGCAGGTGTCGAGCCGCAATCAGAAACTGTTTGGAGACAAGCGGACAAATACAAAGTTCCAAGAATGTGCTTTGTTAATAAACTAGATAGAACTGGAGCTAATTTTTTCATGTGTGTTGACATGATTAGAGAGCGCCTTGGAGCAAAACCACTACTATTGCAATTACCAATTGGTTTAGAGTCTGATCTTCAGGGAGTTGTAGATTTAGTTAAAATGAAAGGTATCGTATGGGATGACGAAAGCCTTGGAGCAAAATTTAATGAAGTTGAAATTCCTGCCGATCTAAAAGAACAAGCTGATAAATATAGACAAGAATTAGTTGAAACTGCAGTTGAACAAGATGAATCTCTAATGGAAGCTTATCTGGAAGGAAAAGAAATTTCTGAAGAAGATTTAAAAAAATGTATTCGAAAAGGAACTTTGAGCTTTGCTTTTGTTCCAATCGTTTGTGGATCTGCTTTTAAAAACAAAGGGGTTCAGCCATTATTGGATGCTGTTGTAGATTTTTTACCTAGTCCAATCGATATTGGTGAAATTAAAGGAACTAAACCTGGAACCGAAGATCAATTAACGAGAAAATTTTCAAACACGGAACCATTTGCGGCACTTGCATTTAAGGTAGCGAATGATCCATTTGTTGGATCCTTAACCTTTATTAGAATTTATTCTGGAACATTAAATTCAGGTACTGGAGTAATGAACAGTAGCACTGGAAAAGAAGAACGAGTTGGTAGAATGTTATTAATGCACGCTAACGACAGAGAAGACATTAAATCTGCATCAACAGGAGATATTGTTGCATTAGCAGGTTTAAAACAAACTATTACTGGACACACTTTATGCGATTCATCTAATCAAATTATTTTAGAACCGATGGAATTTCCAGAGCCAGTTATTGAAATTGCAGTTGAGCCAAAAACTAAAGGTGACCAAGAAAAAATGGGTGAGGCACTTGCAAGATTAGCAAAAGAAGACCCTTCTTTCAGAGTCTCTTCAGACAACGAGTCTGGACAAACTATTATTAAGGGAATGGGAGAACTTCATTTAGATATTATCGTTGATAGAATGAAAAGAGAATTTAAAGTTGAGGCAAATATTGGAGCTCCTCAAGTTGCCTATAGAGAAACAATTCAAAATTCAGCTGAAGTTACTTATATTCATAAAAAACAATCAGGTGGCGCAGGACAATTTGCAAAAGTTACTTTGAAAGTTGAGCCTTTAGAGCCTGGCAAGGGAAGACAAATCGAAAATATTGTTAAAGGTGGAGCAATTCCTAAAGAATTTATTCCTGGCGTTGAAAAAGGTGTGGAGGGTGTTGCGGACTCTGGAATTTTAGCTGGTTTTCCAATGCTTGATTACAAAGTAACTATCATAGATGGCTTGCATCACGATGTTGATTCTAGTGTTTTGGCCTTCGAAATAGCTGGCAGAATGGGATTTAAAGAAGCTTGCACTAAAGCAGGGTTAAAACTTTTAGAACCGATAATGAAAGTAGAAGTTGTTACTCCCGAAGATCATATGGGAGATGTAATTGGAGATTTAAATTCTAGAAGAGGACAAATTGGATCAACTGACAAAAGAGGAAATGCTACAGTTATTAATGCGATGGTTCCTCTTGCTAACATGTTTGGCTACGTTAATAATTTGCGATCGATGTCTCAAGGTAGAGCTCAATATACTATGACATTTGATCATTATGAAAAAGTACCACAAAACGTTCAAGACGAAGTAACAAAGAAATTAGCATAAAATTATGGAAAAACAGCAAATTAGAATTAGATTACAAGCTTACGATCATAAGATCCTTGATCAATCAACTATAGAAATAGTTAATACAGCTAAAAGAACTGGAGCTACTATTAAAGGTCCTATTCCTTTACCAACTACAAAAGAAATTTATACAGTTCTTAGATCACCTCATATTGACAAAAAAAGTAGGGAGCAATTCGAAACAAGAACACACAAAAGATTGATAGATATAATGGAACCAACACCGCAGACGATAGAGGCTTTAATGAAATTAGATCTTGCGGCAGGTGTAGATGTGGAGATTAAAATATAGTCATGAGAATTGGTTTAATTGGAAAAAAAATCGGTATGACTCAAAAGTTTTTTGAGAGCGGAGAAGCTATTCCAGTTACTGTATTACAGGTTGAGCCAGGAAAAGTAGTAGATGTAATTACAAAAGACAAAAGAGGGTATTCAGCACTATTGGTTGGTTATGGTCATGTAAAAAGTTCTAAGCTTACAAAAGCAATGAAAGGTTTTTATGCAAAAAAATCTTTAGAAGCAAAAAAAATTCTTAAAGAATATAGAATTGAAGATACAGAAGCATTCAAACCTGGTGCGGACGTAACTTTAGAAGTGCTTAAAGATAAAAAATTTGTCGATATCAGATCCAAAACTATTGGAAAAGGTTTTGCAGGTGTTATGAAACGATATAATTTTGGAGGTTTAAGAGCTTCACATGGTGTTTCTGTTTCACATAGATCTCATGGTTCGACTGGACAAAGACAAGATCCAGGAAAAGTTTTTAAAGGAAAAAAAATGGCTGGTCATATGGGAGATAAATTTAGAACTACCCAAGGATTAGAAATAGTTGAAACGGATATTGCTAACAATTTATTGTATTTAAGAGGTTCCATTCCTGGAAGCAAAAATACATATGTTGAAATCATGGAGGCAGTTAAAGTTAAAAACAAGACTACCGCTGTTGAGCGTTTAAAAACATATTATGAAGATATTGAGACTGCAAAATTAGATAAAAAAGACAAAAAAAACGTAGCTAAACAAGCTAAAGAAGATGCAAAGGCAGCAAAAGAAGCTGCAAAAAGTGAAGCAAATACTGAAGAAAAGAAAGATTAATATGCAGATTGAAGAAATAAATATTGAAGGTAAAAAAATAGGAACACACGAGGTTTCTGATAAAATTTTTTCATTAAAACCAAGAAAAGATTTGATTCAGCTTGTTATTAATTGGCAGATGAATGAGCAAATGAAGAAAAAAGGACACACCAAGTCAAGAGGTGAAGTCAAAGGCTCCAGAAGAAAAATTGTTCAACAAAAGGGATCGGGCGGTGCAAGACATGGTAATATTACAGCTCCAATCTTTGTTGGTGGTGGTATTGCTCATGGTCCAAGACACAGAGGTAAGACTGCTCACGCAAAATTAAATAAAAAAGTTAGAAAATTAGGTTTAATGAGTGCTTTGTCATCTAAGGCAATTAATAAAGCAGTTAATGTATTCGAAGAACCTAAATTAGAAAATTTTAAAACGAAATCATTTCAAAACTTTTTGACAAACATTAATTCTAAATCAGCATTGATTGTTCATCATGACGGAGCGTCAGAAAAATTTTTAAAAAGTATTAAAAATATTCCTAATACTAAAAAACTAAAAGTAGTGGGAACGAATGTTTACGATTTAATTAAATTTGAAAAAGTTCTTTTTACAAAAGAAGCTTTAAAATCATTAGAGGAAAGATTAAGTAAATGAGCAACGAAAACTTTGCATACGATATTATTTTAACACCAGTGATTACAGAAAAAAGTACTAATCTTAGTAGCTTAAACAAAGTAACATTTAAGGTCTCAAAAACTGCATCTAAAAAATTAATCAAAAAAAGTATAGAAAAAATTTACAAAGTGAATGTAGTAAAAATCAACACTTTGAATTCAAAAGATAGAATAAAATTTGTTAGAGGAAAAATGGGGAAAAAATCAGGATATAAAAAAGCAATCATTACTTTGAAAGAAGGACAAAGTATTGATATTGCGGCAGGTATTTAATTATGGCACTTAGAAATTATAAACCTTATACAAAATCCATGAGAGGAACAATCTTAGTTGATCGTTCTAATTTGTGGAAAGGAAAACCTGAAAAAACTCTAACAAAAAAAATCAATAGATCTGTTGGAAGAAATAATCAAGGTAGAATTACATCAAGACACAGAAGTGCTGGTCATAAAAAAAAATATAGAGTTATTGATTTTATTAGAAACAAATTCGGTGCAGTTGCTGAAGTTAAAAGATTTGAGCATGATCCATTTAGAAGTGCAAATATTATGCTGGTAGAGTATGACGACAAAACTATTTCATATCTTCTAGCAGTGGAAGGATTAAAAGTTGGTGATAAAATTTCATCAGGTGACAAATTAGAAATTAAGCCTGGAAATTGCATGAAGATTTCAGACATTCCGGGTGGAACGAGCGTTCATAATATAGAATTAACTCCTGGAAAAGGTGGAATTTTGTGTAGATCAGCAGGCTCTTCAGCTCAAATTATGGGTCATGATGGAGATTATTCAACAGTTCGTTTAGCCTCTGGAGAAGTTAGAAAAATCAAGTCTAATTGCAGAGCTACCATCGGGCAACTTTCAAACATTGATAATAAAAATGTTAAAATTGGTAAGGCAGGAAGAAACAGATGGTTAGGTATTAGACCACAATCAAGAGGTGTTGTTATGAACCCTGTTGATCATCCTCACGGTGGAGGAGAGGGTAAAACTTCAGGAGGAAGACATCCTGTAACACCTTGGGGTCAGGGAACTAAGGGATTAAAAACTAGAAATAATAAAAAAACTGATCAATTTATTATTTCAAGAAAGAAAAAAAGGTAATTTATGGCAAGATCTATTTGGAAGGGTCCTTTTGTTCATCCTAGCTTAATAAAAAAAGTTGAAAAACAAAAAGAAACAGATTCAAAAAGACCAATTAAAACATGGTCAAGAAATTCCACTATCATTCCAGAATTTATTGGTCAAAAATTTGAAATTCATAATGGAAAAAAATTCATACCCATTACTGTTTCTGAGGAAATGATTGGACATAAATTAGGAGAGTTTGCTCCAACAAGGCAGTTTTTAGGACATACTGCTGCAGATAAAAAAGCAGAACCTGCAAAAAAGGATAATAAATAATGGCAAAAGCAAAAAAAGACTTATCTACTGTAAAAGCTGTTTACAATAACCTGAGATCAGGTACTCGAAAGATTAATGAGATACTGCAGTCCATCAGAGGGAAAAAAGTAGATGTTGTATTAAGAGATCTTCAATTCAATAATAAAAGAGTATCAAAAGAAATTATTAAAACAATAAAGTCTGCAGTGGCCAACGCTGAAAATAATAATCAATTAGATATAGACTCATTAATAGTTAAAGAAGCATATGTTGGCAAAGGTATTACTTTAAAAAGATTTAGACCAAGAGCAAAAGGAAGAGCCGCGAGTATTAAAAAGCATTTTAGTAATTTAACAATCATTGTTTCTGAGAAAAAAGAAGCAATGCAGGGAGCATAATTATGGGTCAGAAAATTAGTCCAGTTGGTGTAAGATTAAAAATTAACAGAACTTGGGACTCCATTTGGTTTGCTAAAAAAAATAATTACGGAACGTATTTAATTGAGGATTTTAAAATTAGAAAATATATTAATTCTACTATTAAAAATTCAGGGGTTTCTAAAATTTTGATCGAACGACCTACCAAAAAATGTAATGTTACTATTTTTACATCAAGACCTGGTTTTGTGATTGGAAAAAAAGGATCTGATATTGAAAAAATTAAAACAAATATTAGTAAAATTGTAACTGATGAAGTTTCAGTAAATATTAAGGAAATTAGAAAACCGGAATTAGATGCATATTTGGTTGCAGAAAATATAGCGCAACAAATTGAAAAGAGGATTGCTTACCGAAAAGCAATGAAAAGAGCTATGCAGTCAACAATGAGAATAGGTGCTAAGGGTATCAAAGTTATAATCAGTGGACGATTAGCAGGAAATGAGATCGCAAGAACTGAATGGCTAAGAGAAGGCAGTGTTCCTTTGCATACTCTAAGAGCAGAGATTGATTACGCAGAAGCTGAAGCATTAACGACATACGGAATTATTGGAATAAAAGTTTACATATATAAAGGTGTTACTTTTAAAAAAGACTTACAAAAAAAAATTGAGAGTGAAAAAGAGGAAGAGAAAAATTAATGTTACAGCCAGCAAGAACAAAATATAGAAAAGCTCATAAAGGAAGAATTCACGGCGTAGCAGAGCGTGGAGCGACTATAAATTTTGGCTCACATGGTTTGCAGGCTATGGAACCAGAAAGAATTACTTCACGACAAATTGAAGCTGCTAGGGTTGCATTAACAAGACACATGAAAAGAGCAGGCCGAGTATGGTTAAGAATTTTTCCAAATATTCCAGTTTCAAAAAAACCAATTGAAGTCAGGATGGGTAAAGGTAAAGGAAATATTGAGTATTACGTATGTAGAGTAAAACCTGGAAGAATTATATTTGAAATTGACGGAGTAAGTGATGTTGTGGCCAAAGAAGCATTTGACCGAGCATCATCAAAATTACCTATTAAAACCAAAATTGTGAAAAGAAATATTAATATTTAATATGAAAACAAAAGAACTAAAAAATTTATCAGTTAGTCAGCTTGAAAAAGAGCTAGCTAATTTTAAAAAAGAAAAGTTTAATTTAAGAATACAAAAAATGAATTCTCAAATTACTAATAGCGCAAGAATTACTATAGTTCGAAGAACTATAGCTAAAATTTTAACATTTATTAATCAGAAGAAGAAAGAAAAATGAGTAAAAGAATTTTACAAGGAAAAGTAGTTAGTAATAAAAATCTAAAAACACTTGTTGTCCAAGTAGAAAGAAAATTTAGACATCCAGTGTTATTAAAAGTTGTGAAAAGAACAAAAAAATATCATGCTCATTATGAAAGTGGTTCTTTTCAAATAGGTGATGATGTGAAGATAATTGAGTCAGCACCAATTTCAAAACTTAAAAAGTGGAAAGTGATAGAGGCAAGCAAATGATTCAAGTACAAACGGAATTAGAAGTTGCAGATAATACGGGCGCTAAAAGAATAGAGTGCATTAAGGTTTTGGGTGGTTCAAAACGTAGATATGCATCTATTGGAGATATTATCGTCGTAAGTATTAAAGATGCAATGCCCAAAGGTAAGGTAAAAAAAGGTGATGTGCACAAAGCGGTAGTCGTCAGAACAAGAAAACAAATTAGTAGAACTGATGGTTCATGTATAAAGTTTGATACAAATGCTGCAGTTTTGATCGCTGCAAATAATGAGCCAATAGGAACTAGGATTTTTGGACCAGTGACACGTGAATTAAGAGTGAAGAATCATATGAAAATTATCTCATTAGCTCCGGAGGTTTTGTAATGAAAGCCCAATTAAAAAAAGGAAATACTGTTAAAATATTATCAGGTGATGAAAGAGGTAAAACGGGTGAAATTTTAGAAATTGTAAGTCTGAAATCAAAAAAAGGTTTTGTTAATAAACGAGCAATTATTAAAGGATTAAATCTTGTAAAAAAACATCAAAAGCCAACTAAAGAAAACAAAGGTGGGATAGTTAGTATTGAAAAATCAATTCATTTATCGAATTTATCATTGGTAAAAACTGCTGAGATTAAGAAAAAAGATGAAAAAAAAGTAGAGACAAAAGAAAAAAAAGAAACAAAAAAGAAAAAATAAAAAATGATACCTAGATTAAAAAAAATATACCAGGAAGAATTTATTCCAGCTTTAAAACAAAATTTGGGAATTCAAAACGTAATGCAAGTACCAAAAATTGAAAAAATTGTTTTAAATATGGGTTTAGGTTTAGATGCAAGTGATAGCAAAATATTAAAAGTTATTCAGACCGATTTAGCCAATTTGACTGGTCAGCAGCCTACTTTAACCAAATCAAAGAAAGCTGTAGCAAATTTCAAAACTAGAAAAGATATACCAATGGGTCTTAAGGTGACGTTGAGAAAAAATAATATGTATTATTTTTTAGATAGATTAATCAATATGGCATTACCAAGAATAAAAGATTTTAGAGGATTAAATCCTGACAGTTTTGATAAAGATGCAAATTACAGCTTTGGAATTAAAGAGCATGTAATTTTTCCAGAAGTTAATTTTGATAAAATAGAAAAAATGAGAGGAATGGATATTACAGTTGTAACTTCAACTTCTGACAAAAATCAGGCTAGAGCTTTACTAGATAGTTTTCAATTTCCATTTTATAAGAAAGGATCTAATTAATGGCAAAAACATCGGCAATTCATAGAAACTTAAAAAGAGTACGTATGGCTAAAAAGTTTGCTAATAAACGTGCAAAATTAAAAGCTATTGTGATGGATAAAAAAACAAATCTTAACGAAAGATTTGCAGCAACTTTAAAACTAGCAAAGCTTCCAAAAAATTCTGCAAAAAATAGAATAAGAAATAGATGTGAAATTACAGGTAGACCTCACGGTTATTACCGAAAACTAAAAATGTCTAGAATTGCGCTTAGAAAATTAGCTTCAAGTGGAAAAATTCCAGGCATGACAAAATCAAGTTGGTAGGAAAGGAATTATTATGACGATATCAGATCCAATTGGCGATATGTTGACTAGAATAAGAAATGCTCAACAAAAACAGCATCCTTCTGTTTCAATCCCAAGTTCCAAATTTAAAAAATTTATATTAGATGCATTGCAAAGAGAGGGTTTTATTTCAAGTTATGACGTTGAAAAAAACAAAGAATCTAACTTCGAAGTATTAAAAGTGCATTTAAAATATGTGCATGGGTCGCCAGTAATAAGAGAAATTAAGCGTATTTCAAAACCTGGCAGACGAATTTATTCAAGATTTGAAAGTTTACCAAGAGTATTAAACGGACTTGGTATTTCTATCATTTCAACCTCTAAAGGAATTCTATCTGACAATGAGGCAAGAGATCAAAAATTAGGAGGAGAAATTCTCTGTAATATTTCATAAAAATTTATGTCTAAAATTGGAAAAAAATTAATCGAAATACCTGAAAAAGTTAAAGCCACAATAGCTGGCAATAAAATTTTATTAGAAGGTCCTAAGGGGAAAAAAGAAGTAGCTTTGAATACAGAGCTTTTGGAAACTAAAGTGGAAGAAAAGCATATTTCTGTAAAACCTAAAGAAGGATCCGAACAGAATAAAGTTTTTTGGGGATTGCAAAGAAGTTTAATTAACAATGCCATCATTGGTGTTTCCAAAGGTTACGAAATTATTTTAAATTTAAATGGCGTAGGTTTTAGAGCAAACTTAAAAGGAAAGCAGATACAATTCCAACTAGGTTTTAGTCATGATATTTTTTATGATATTCCTGAAGGTATTGAGGTTAAAATAGATAAGCAAACAAAAATTACTTTAAACGGAAACGACAAACAGCTTATTGGAAAAGTAGCATCTGATATCAAATTTTTTAAACCAGTAGAGCCATACAAGCAAAAGGGAATTACTTCAGAGGGTCAATTTATCTTGAAAAAAGAAGGAAAGAAAAAATAAATGAGAAACAACACTTTAATTAGAAAAAAACGTAATCGTGCAAAATTAAAAAGAGTTAATACGAATAAGCCTCGGTTAACTGTGTTTCGATCTACAAAATATATCTATGCTCAATTAATTGATGATAGCAAAAGATCAACAATAGTTAGTGCTTCCTCAAAAGAAAAAGCTTTAGAAAAACAAAATAAAACAGAAATGTCCAAAGTAGTTGGTAAGTTAATTGCTGAAAGAAGTTTGGAAAAAGGTATTAAAGAAGTTTATTTTGATAGAGGTAGTTATAAATATCACGGCAGAGTTAAATCATTAGCAGAAGCGGCAAGAAGCGGAGGATTAAAATTTTAATATATGAGCAAAGTTTCAGAAATTAAGGAAAAACTAGTAGCGATCAATAGAATTACAAAAGTGGTAAAAGGCGGAAGAAGATTTGGCTTTGCTGCACTTGTGGTAGCTGGTAATCAAAAAGGACAGGTTGGATTTGGCCAAGGAAAAGCAAAACAGGTACCGGATGCTATTAAAAAAGCTTCGGACTCTGCAAAAAAATCATTAATTAAAATTCCCTTAAGAGACGGAAGAACATTGCATCATGATGTTAAGGGTAAAAGTGGTGCTGGAAAAGTAGTGTTAAGAAGTGCTCCAGCTGGAACAGGAATTATAGCTGGCGGTGCAGTCCGAGCGATTTGTGAAATGTCAGGCATTCAAGATGTAGTTGGAAAATCTATTGGTTCTGCAAATCCTTACAATCTGATAAGAGCAGTTTTTGTTGCATTAACAAGCCAACAAACACCTAAAGATATTTCTCTAGTTAGAGGAAAAAAAATCAAAGACATAGTTTCAAGGAGATAAAATGAAATTAAACGATATTGCTACGAAATTACATAAAAAAAGTAAAAGAGTAGGTCGTGGTATTGGATCTGGAAAAGGAAAAACAGCAGGCAGGGGCGTTAAAGGTCAAAAAGCAAGATCAGGAGTAGCCATAAAATCTTACGAGGGTGGTCAGATGCCTTTATTTAGAAGACTTCCAAAAAGAGGATTTAATTCTATTAAAAATAGAGAAAATAATTTTGTAATTAATTTAAGAGATATTTCAAACTTTATTGAAAAGAAAAAAATAGATTTATCAAATAAATTAGACCTAAGTTCTTTAATAAGATCGAAAGATAAAAAAAATGCAAAATATTTAAAAATAAAAGTGTTAGGAACAGGTGAGATTAGTCAAAAAGTAAATATTGTAGCTCACAAAGTGAGCGAAAGTGCAAAAACGAAAATAGAAAAATCTGGCGGAACAGTAGAAATTTTAAAGTAATAAATGTCTAACTTTTCAGGTACACCAAGTAGCGGATCTGGTTTTTTTTCACAGTCAAATGACTTAACCAAAAGAATATTTTACACTTTATTTATTTTAATAATTTACAGATTTTGTACCTATGTGCCAATTCCAGGTATAGACCCTGAGAGTTTAAAAAATTTAATATCTGGTAACGAACGAAGCTTACTTGGAATGTTTAATTTATTTGCTGGCGGCTCAGTCAGCAGGATGGCGATATTAACATTGGGAATCATGCCATATATTTCTGCCTCCATTATTATTCAGTTGCTAACTGGTGTTACCGAGTATTTTAAAAATTTAAAAAATCAGGGTGAGTATGGAAGACAGAAAATTACTCAGTACACTAGATATGGAACAGTTCTTTTAGCTTTAGTGCAAGGTTATGGTGTAGCCGTAAGTCTTGAAAATTCTCAAGGATTAGTTCTCGATCCAGGATTGTATTTTAGATTTGTAACAACAGTTACTCTAGTTACTGGTACAGTTTTTATTATGTGGCTAGGTGAGCAAATTACAGCAAGGGGAGTGGGTAACGGAATATCTTTGATTATTTTTTCAGGTATCGTTGCTGAAATTCCTGGAGCTTTAGCTTCTACTTTTGAATTAGGTAGAACAGGAGCAATTTCAAGTGTGGTTGTGTTATCCGTTTTGATTTTACTATTATTAGCTATTTATTTTATTGTTTTTGTAGAAAGAGCTCAAAGAAGAATTTTAATACAATATCCTAAAAGACAAATGGGAAACAAAATGTTTGGAGGTGAGGCATCATATTTACCACTTAAAGTTAATACAGCTGGAGTAATACCGGCAATTTTTGCATCAGCTTTATTGTTGCTACCAATTACTTTGTCTAATTTTTCCACTAGCACAGACTCTTTCTTATTTTCCATAACTTCTTTATTGGGCCAAGGAAAACCTCTTTATATGATCTTCTATGCAGCGGGGATTATCTTCTTTTCTTTTTTCTATACTTCAATCATTTTTAATCCTGTAGAAACTTCAGATAATCTTAAAAAGAATGGTGGTTTTGTTCCAGGAATAAGACCTGGCGAGAAAACATCTGAATTTATAGAATCTTTATTAACAAAATTAACTGTAATTGGCTCAACATATTTAGTTATAATTTGCTTATTACCAGAGGTACTGATTGCAAATTATCCTATACCTTTTTATTTAGGTGGAACTTCTCTATTAATTGTTGTTGTAGTTGCAATGGATACAATTACACAAATACAAACAAGATTAATGAGTGCTCAATACGCTTCACTTATTAAAAAAACAAAATTTTCTAAATAAATGAATATAGTAATCTTTGGACCTCCAGGAGCAGGAAAAGGTACTCAATCTTCGTTTTTAATTAATAATTATAATTTATTTCAATTGTCCACTGGTGATTTATTGAGAGAGGAATTAAAAAGTGGTTCAAGTCTTGCCAAAGAAATAGAGGGCTTAATGAATGCTGGAAAACTAGTTTCGGATGAAATTATTAATAATTTAATTGAAAAAAAAATCAGTGATAAAAAAATTCAAAATCAAATTATTTTTGACGGCTTTCCAAGAAATTTAGATCAAGCTAAGACACTAGATAGTCTTTTGCTAAAATATAATCAGAAAATTTCTGTAGTTCTTAATTTAAAAGTAGATTATTCCATTTTAGTTAAACGTATTTCAGGAAGGGTTTCTTGTTCTGTATGTAAAAAAACATTCAATGAGTTTTTTGATCCCCCTACAGAGTGTGAAAAATCAGAATGTAAAAATAGATCATTAACAAGAAGATCGGATGACAATGAAGAAACGGTCACCAAAAGGTTAAATACCTACGATGAACAGACTTTGCCAATACTAGGTCACTATAATGAAATGAATCTAGTAAAAGACGTTGATGCTATGCAAGATATTAGCAATGTTTCGGAGCAAATATCCAACATAATCAGAGGCTTATAAAGTTGACTTTAAATCGAAGATTAATATACTCCGCAGGTTTTAAAATTAAATAATTACAATCACTTACTATGGCTCGTATATCAGGAATCAACCTTCCATTAAATAAACAAGTATTTATTGCCCTTCAGTATATTTATGGAATTGGAGATCATTACGCTGAAAAAATTTGCAAAGATTTAAATATTGATCGATCAAAAAGAGTGAATAGTCTTACTGAAGATGAAGTATTAAAAATTAGAGAACTAATTGATAAAGATTACACAGTAGAGGGAGATTTAAGAAGAGATCTTTCTTTAAATATCAAAAGATTGAGAGACTTAGGTACTTATCGAGGTACAAGACATAGAAAAAAATTACCAGTGCGAGGACAAAGAACCCACTCTAATGCAAGAACGAGAAAAGGAAAAGCTATTGCAATCGCAGGTAAAAAATTAACAATTACGAAAAAATAAAAATGAGCCAAGAAGAATTAAAAAATAAAGCATCAGCAAAAAAAGAAGTTCCAGCAAAAAAAGCTGATACAAAGAAAAAAAGCAAATTTCGTCTAAAGAAAAAAGAAAAAAAAGTTGTGATTAATGGAAAATGTTTTGTTAATGCTACTTTTAATAACACTATAGTTTCAATCACTGACAAAGATGGCAATGTATTATCTTGGTCATCTGCTGGTTCTAAAGGTTTTAAAGGATCAAGAAAATCAACTCCATACGCTGCACAAGTTGCAGCAGATGATGCTGCAATTAAAGCAGCTGAGTATGGATTAAAAAATATAGATGTAGAAGTTAAAGGTCCTGGTTCAGGAAGAGAAACGGCATTAAGAGCTTTGCAGGCTAGAGGTTTTAAAATTTTGTCCATTAAAGATACAAGCCCAATTGCACATAATGGATGCAGACCACCAAAAAGAAGAAGAGTTTAACAATTAAATACTAATAGGAGCTAACATTGATAGATAAAAATTGGAAAGAATTAATCAAACCATCAAAAGTTGATATTCAGGCTAGTGAAGATAAAAAATTTGCTAAAATTACTGTTGAACCATTAGAAAGAGGTTTTGCTTTAACTTTAGGTAATGCATTAAGAAGAGTTTTGCTATCTTCTATTCAAGGAACTGCAGTTACAGCTATCCAAATTGACGGAGTATTACACGAGTTTTCATCTATTAATGGTGTAAGAGAAGATGTAACGGATATTGTTTTAAATGTTAAATCATTATCATTAAAACTTAATACAAATGGTCCAAAAAAATTAGTATTAGACGCTAAAGGACCGGGTGAGATTACTGCTAAAATGATTAATCCAAATCCTGATATTGAAATTTTAAATCCAGACCAAGTTATTTGTAATTTAGACGAAAATACAAAAATTTATATGGAATTAGTTGTAAATACTGGAAAAGGCTATGTATCTGCTGACAAAAATAGGGAGAAAGACTCTCCTTTGGGATTAATACCTATTGATTCAGTTTACAGTCCTGTAAAAAGAGTTTCTTATAACGTATCTAACACTAGGGAAGGTTTATCCATTGATTACGATAAACTAACCATGGAAATAGAGACGAATGGGTCAGTTGCAGCTGATGACTGTTTAGCTTTTGCAGCTAGAATTTTACAAGATCAACTTTCATTATTCATTAATTTTGATGAGCCTAAAGAAGTAGTGGCACAACCTACATCTTCTGAGCCAGAATTTAACAAAAATTTATTGAGAAGAGTTGATGAATTGGAATTATCAGTTAGGTCTATGAACTGTTTAAAAAATGACAACATAATTTATATAGGGGATCTGGTTCAGAAAACTGAAGGTGAAATGTTAAGAACGCCAAATTTTGGTCGTAAATCTCTTAATGAAATTAAAGAGGTTTTGTCGGGAATGTCGTTATATCTTGGGATCGAAATTCCAAATTGGCCACCTGAAAATATTGCTGAGTTATCTAAAAAGTTAGAGGATGAGTACAAATAAACAATGAGACACGGTTTAGGACATAGAAAGTTAAACAGAACTTCAGAGCATAGAAAAGCTTTGTTTCAGAATATGGTTAATTCATTAATCAAGCATGAACAAATCCAAACAACTTTACCAAAAGCTAAAGAATTAAAGTCCATCATCGACAAAGTTATTACAATTGGTAAAAAAAATACGTTAGCTGCAAAAAAAACACTATTCTCAAAATTACAAGATAAAAATTCTGTAACTAAGCTTACAACTGTTTTGTCAAAAAGATACGAGAAAAGAAATGGTGGTTACTGTAGAGTAGTCAGATCTGGTTTTAGATTTGGGGACAATTCTCCAACTGCATTCATAGAATTAGTTGACAAAGATTTTAATGCAAAAGGACAGGATTCAGGACCTACGCAAAAAAAAGCTGAACCGAAATCTTCAGAGGATACAAAAAAAACTGAAGTAGAAAATAAAGATACTAAAAAAACTAAAAAATAATGAAGTTGTATCTACTAGTTGCTTTATTTGGAGCAGCTGGAAGTTCATTGAGATATTTTCTTTTTAACATAACACCAAAAATTTATTATTCCCATTTTCCTATAGGAACAATCACCGTTAATTTGTTAGGATCTTTTTTTATTGGTCTAGTCATAAGTTTATTTGATAAGGGCTTGGTTGGAGAAAATTTAAGAGTAGCTATAATTATTGGGTTGTTAGGAGGATTTACAACTTTTTCAACTTTTTCCATGGATTTATACAACTTAATTAATAAACCATTATATCTTCAAGCAATAAGTTATTTGCTTATTTCAGTTATTGGTGGCTTAATTTTTTTTATTGTAGGTCAAAAGTTTGCTAATTTTATTTAATGAAAATTATCGAAGATTTTCAAGTCGAAGATGAATTTATTAATACCAGACTTGATAGATGGCTAAAAGCTAAAGTACACAAATTTTCTCAATCTTTTATAGAAAAATCGATTAGAGCTGGTCGTATCAAGGTTAATAACAAAAAAATAAAAAGCTCTTACAGATTACAAGGGCAGGACACAATAAGTCTTAATTTATTCTATGATGATAGCAAAAAAGATAGTGATAAATTCTCTTACAATGCAACATTAGAAGAATTTAAAAATATCAAAAAAAATATAATTTTCGAAAATCATGATTACATGGTCCTGAACAAACCATCTAGTATCGCTGTTCAATCGGGAACAAAATCTCCAAAAAATATTATTGATATTTTAAATAAATTTTCTACACAAAAAAAATATTTTTTAGTTCATCGTATCGACAAAGAAACTTCTGGCATTCTCTTATTTGCTTGCAATAGAGTTTTTGCACAAAACTTATCGGATCAATTTAAAAATAAAACTGTTAATAAACAGTATTTGGCTATTTTGCATGGATCTATTGCTCATAATGAGGGAACTCTTGAACACAATCTATCTATGAAAGAAAAAGGTAAGATAAAATCATTTAAAGCAGAAAGTGATTTTTTTGTAATTGCTAAAAATAAAGATTTTTCCTATGTCCAGGCATCTTTAATAACAGGTAGAAAGCATCAGTTGAGACAGCAGTTTTTGAAAATAAATCACCCAATTGTTGGCGATGAAAAATATTTTTTACCTAGTAATACTGCAGCAAACCATTTAATGCTGCATAGTTATCAATTATCTTTTGAATATCAAAATAAAATTAAAAAATACCAAGTAGATCCTCCTTTAGAATTCAAAAATTTTTTAAAAAAAATTAATCTTTAAAAGTTTCTTTAAATTTTTCTATTATAATTGAATTTATATCTTGATCTTTAGGTATTGTACGCAATTCAGAAAAATTAATTATTCCTTTATCAGATATTCCGCATGGAATAATCCCTTTGTAGTAATTTTTATCTACATCTAAATTGATTGCAAATCCATGATAGGCAATCCATTTTTTAACTTTAATACCAATTGCAGCAATTTTATATTCCTCATTATTTTTTTTAATCCATATTCCAACATTTTTTGAATCTGCAAATGACTGAATTTTATAATAATTTAATACTGCTATGATCCATTGCTCTAAACTACGAATTAATTTTTTTATTGCTTTTCCCCGACTATTTAAATTTAAAACTATATAAACTATTTTCTGTCCTTTCCCGTGATAAGTCCATTTTCCACCTCTATTTGTTTGAATTGTTGGTATTTTATTTTTTTCCAATAGTTCTTCAGGTTTTCCGCTGATTCCACAAGTGTATATATTTTGGTGTTCAAGAATCCAAAGAAGTTCTTTTGCTTTATGGTTGCAAATATCTTGAACTCTTTTTTCTAAAAAGTTAATAGCTGACTGGTAATCAATTGGTTTTTTACTGATTTTTATTTCAATATTCATTATAAGAGGAAAAATACTTTTATTGACATGGAAAACAATAGTGAAATTAAAACAAAAAAAATAGAATTTAATTTAAGCAGTTCTTTTCTTCAGGAGTTAATCAATAAAATTGAAGCCAAGGATCTTTTTTCAGTTAATGATTTATTATCCAAGCTTCACCCATCTGATATTGCTGAAGTAATATCGAATTTACCTGAAAAAAATAGATTTGAATTAATTGCTTTAGAGAATTTTAAAATTAACCCCCATGTCATTGTTGAATTAACTGATGAGCTTCAAAAAGAAATTTTAGAAAAAATATCTTCTGACAGAATTGTAAAAATTATTAATAGCTTGGAGTCTGATAATGCTCTTCAAATTATCGAAAACCTTGAAGATAATAAAAAAGAAAAAGTTCTTACCAAAATCCCCATTGAAGACAAAAATTTATTTGAGGAAACATTAAGTACTTATCCTGAAAATTCAGCAGCAAGGATTATGCAAAGAGAATTTGCTGCTGTTCCAGAAGATTGGACGGTTGGACAAACAATTGATTACTTGCGTGAAACTTCCGAATTACCTAAAGAATTCTTAGAAATATTTATTATTAATCAACTCAATATACCTATTGGATCAGTACCATCATCAAGAGTTTTGAGAACTCCTAGAGATGTAAAAATGAATTCTATTATGAAAAATAATAAGTTTTTAATACCTGCTGAAATGGATCAAGAACAAGTGGCTTATAACTTTGAACAATATAATTTATTTTCTGCAGGTGTTGTCGATCAAAATCAAAAATTAATTGGTATGATTACTGTTGATGACATTGTAACAGTAATTAAAGAAGAAGCCGAAGAAGATACGTTGCGTCTTGCTGGAGTTAGTGATGAAGAAATATCGGATAGCGCTTTTAGTATTACAAAAAAAAGGTTTATTTGGCTTACTATAAATTTACTTACCGCAATTTTGGCATCAACAGTTATAAGTTTATTTAATGCTAGTATTGAAAAAGTTGTAGCACTGGCAATATTGATGCCTATAGTTGCATCCATGGGTGGGAATGCCGGAACTCAAACGCTCACAGTTACTGTTAGGTTGCTTGCAACAAAAGAGCTTATTTCAAGTAATGTAAATAAAATTGTATCGAAAGAATTTTTAGTTGGTTTTTATAATGGTTTGATTTTTGCAGTAATAACTGGGCTTGCTATTTTTGTTTGGTTTAAGGATTATCATTTATCTTTATTAATTGCTGTTGCGATGATTATTAATATGACAGCTGCAGGTTTTTTTGGGATTTTTATTCCAGTTATCCTCAATAAGTTTAAAATTGATCCAGCAATATCTTCAAGTGTTTTTGTAACTACTATTACGGATGTTTTTGGATTTTTATCCTTTTTAGGATTGGCAAGCTATATATTACAAATTTAGATATTATCTATTAAACGAATATTTCTAATATAGTAGGCAATAAATATATTTGTTTTGTTTGAAATTTTTTTAACTTTTGACAAAGTATTTAATTTAATTAACTCCACATAATCAATATTTTTAATACCAAGATTATAAATTTTATTTTTAATAAAATTCGAATTAAATCTTATTTTTTTTAATTGTTTTTTATAATTCTTAAGTATTTTAGCTACTTTACCCATTAAATATATTTCATGAGATTCTAGAAGTAAATTTCTGGAAGAAAGAGCGGCTCCATTTTTAATTCTTACAGTCTTACATTCAACTAATTTTGTTTTAAGTTTATTTAATTTTATAAGCTCTTTAATTAATATTAATTGTTGGTAATCTTTTTTACCCATGAAAACTTTTGCGCAATTAACAATTGATAATAATTGAGACATAACTTTCAGCACTCCATCAAAGTGTCCTTTTCTAAATTTTTCTTCCATAATATTTTTAATTTTAGGCTGCTTTGAAATTGAAGAATTCCAGTTATAAACTTCCTTAGTATTTGGTAAAAAAACATAGTCTACTTTTAGTTTTTTACAAAGTGCCAGGTCCTGTTTTATTTTGTTAGGATATGTATTGTAATCCTTCTTTTTATTGAATTGTT
>VTPD01000005.1 GCA_008638015.1 Pelagibacteraceae bacterium
TGGTAAGACAAAAATAATTATTTAGTCGATTGCGTGATCGATTCCTTTTTTCACGTAAGAATATCCAGTTATTAATGTCAAAATTGCTGATATCCAAAGTAGTACAATTCCAATTTCAGATCCAAAATTAAAAAGCAATTTGTCACCAGATGGTCCTGTGAGCAAAACAGAAATCGCAACCATTTGAAAAAAAGTTTTTATTTTTGCCATATTGGAAACTGGCATTCTTAATTTAAATTTAGCTAAATATTCTCTTAGTCCTGATACAAGAATTTCTCTACAAACAATAATAATGGCAGCTATAACTTCTTGGCCTTGAATTTGTTTTTCAGCAACTAAAAGAATTAAAGCAGTTACGACGATTATTTTATCTGCAATAGGATCAAGTAATTCCCCAAGTTTTGACTGTTGTTTCAGAAGTCTAGCAAAAAAACCATCTAAAAAATCAGTAAAACTTGCTAACACAAAAATAGAAAAAGCTAACCAGTCGCCAAGACTACCAGGTAGATAAAAGGCAAAAACAAGAAATGGAACTAAAATTAGTCTTCCAATTGTTAAGATATTTGGGATTTTGAATATCATAAATAATTTTTATTAAGATGAAAATAATTATATATTTTTTTTGCAACAAATTCATTAATACCTTCAACTTTTTTTAGATCCTGTAAACTTGCACCTTCTATAGATTTGGCTGAACCAAAATGGTTTAACAGCGATTTTTTTCTAGTTTTTCCAATTCCTGGAATTTCATCTAATAATGACTTTTGAAATGATTTTTTTCGCTTTTTTCGATGAGTAAAAATTGCAAATCTATGGGCCTCATCCCTTAAACGCTGCAAAAAAAATAACAAAGGACTGTTTTTTTCTAATGTAATTTGTTTATTGTTATGAAAGAAAGTTTCATTTCCCTGGTTTCTCTTTGGTCCTTTTGCAATTGCAATTATTGGAAGTTGGTGAAAACCTAATTCATCAAGTTTTTTACGAACGGTTGAGTATTGTCCCTTTCCACCGTCAATAAGTAATAAGTCAGGAGAATTATTATCACTTTCTTTTATTAATCTAGAAAATCTTCTATGAATAACTTCCTCCATCATCCCATAATCATCACCAGGATTAATAGACTTACTTTTTATATCAAATTTTCTATATCTATTTTTAATAAAACCATCCTCTCCAAAACTAATAAAACTTCCAATGGCATTAACTCCTTGCGTATGGCTATTGTCATACACCTCAATAAGACTAGGAGTAAATTTGAGTTGAAATTTCTCCGCAAGAATTTTGAGAGATTGAGAATTATTAATGGTTTCAGATAATTTTCTTTTTAAAGATTCTTTTGCATTTTTTTCTGCCATATCAATAATGGTATTTTTCTTACTAAGTTTAGGTATTTTAAAATTGATTTTTTTTTTATAATTATTTTCTAAAGCTCTTTTTAAAATATTTAAATTATTAGGGCTTTTATTAAGAATAATTTCAATTGGTGGTAATTTATTTTCATAAAATTGAGCCAAAAAAGCTCCAAGAACATCAGCCTCTTTATCTGATGGATCATGCTGAGGAAAAAAAGCTTGGCTACCCCAATTTTGTTTTGATCTGTAAAAAAATACTACTATACATGTCACATTTTCTTCTCGATAACTTGCAATTACATCAGCGTTTGCATAATTATTTTTATTAATTTCCTGAGATGATTGAATATAAGTTAGCGATTTTATTCTATCTCTAAAAATCGCAGCCTTTTCAAAATCCTGATTTTTACTTGCGATTTGCATTTTATTGGAAAAGTCTTTTTGGATTTCTCTTGATTTTCCATTTAAAAAATCAATGCACGACTGAACCGTAAGCAGGTATTCTTTATGATTTATTTCATTAGTGCAGGGAGCGGAACAGCGTTTTATTTGATGTAATATGCAAGGTCTTTTTCTATTTTTAAATGTATGATCATCGCATACTCGAAGTTGGAATACTTTTTGAAGCATTTTGATGGTCCAATTAGCTGAACCTATAGAAGCAAAGGGTCCAAAGTAAACATCGCTGTCATTATGTTTGCCTCTAAATTTTGAGAGTTGAGGCCACGGATCACTTAAAGAAATTTGAATATAAGGAAAAGATTTATCATCTTTTAAAAGAACATTAAATCTTGGTTTAAATTTTTTTATTAAATTTGCCTCAAGCAATAATGCCTCAGATTCATTTGACGTAGTGATAAATTCAATTTCTTTAAAAGATGAAATTAATCTTTGAGTTCTAATTGGTAAATTAGAGGAAGATGCGTAATTGAGTAATCTTTTGGGTAAATTTTTTGCTTTACCTATGTAAATTATTTTATTTTTTTGATCTAAAAATTTGTAAATACCTGGGCAACTAGGAATATTTTTAACTTTTGATTTTATAATTAATTTTCCAGTATCTAATGAATTCATTAACCTTTTCTTTTATTAATTTCTATTCCAGCAGAAACTGCATTCTTTAAAATATCCAATTTTTCAATTTTTAATTCAATTGCAGTAATTTTCGAGTTTTGAAATATTTCCTCAATAATTTGGTCTGCTAAAGTTTCAAGAAAATTAATTTTTTTATCTAAAATGTTATTAATTATATTTATGATCTCATCATAATCTAAAATTGTTTGTAGATCTTGGTCGTTAAATTGAAGATTTTTTGCTAATTCTAATTTAATATTAAATTTAAGTCTTTGTGGTTTAGTTTTCTCATTCGGATAAAAACCAAAAATTTTTTTAAGAATTAAATCTTTAATAACAATTTTTTTTACAGTGTCATTGCTAATTTTTTTTTCAAAAACAGTAATTACATTGTTTGTTTTCATAATTATTCTTTAATATTTATTAAGTCAGGCGTTTTCCAACCTAAATTTTGTCCACTATCAACTGGTATCGTTAATCCAGTAATAGATTGATTGTTGATAATAAATTCAATTGTTTTGCATATGTCATCTGTGCTTACTTTTTGCTGTAAAATTGTATTTTTATATTGTTTCTTGAAGTGATTTTCAGACTGTCTTTTATTCTTTAAAACAGGCCCTGGTGCTATCGCATTAACTCTAATTTTTGGAGCAAGCTTCATAGCAAGCATTTTTGTTAATCCATTCAGAGCAATTTTGCTCAAAGTGTAAGATAAAAAATAAGGAGTAATTTTTAGCACTCTTTGATCAACAATATTGATAATATTTGATTTTGTTATGTTTTTTTGCTTTGCAAATTCTCCACTTAATAAAGCTGGAGCTTTTAAATTAACATCAAAATGAAGATTCCATTTTTTGATATTAATATTTTCTACTTCATCGTTTTCAAAAACCGATGCTGAGTTGATCAAGCAATTGATCTTACCAAGTTGTTTTTTTATTTTTGAAAAAAGTTTTGCAACATTTTTGTCATCCGATAAATCAGATTTAACAATGCAGCATTTAACACCAAATGAGAGAATTTTTTTTTGTAGTTTTAGCGCTTCTTTTTTTGATGTATTGTAGTGAATACCTATATTCCATTTTTTTTGTGCAAAAAATAATGCTATTGCTTCACCAATTCTTAAAGCCCCCCCTGTAATCAGCATATTTTTATTCATTTATCTTTTTCTTTTTACTTTGGTTCCAGGTTTACCTTGCGTAGATCTTCCAATCAAAGTTTTATTTGGACCATATTTTGGTATAGAAGAATTGATCGCAAGTCCTAATTCTGAATTTTCTAATTTTTTAATCTCATCTCTTATTTTTGCAGCTTTTTCAAATTCTAAGTTGTCAGCAGCTACTAGCATATCTTTTTTAAGGGCTTTTAAATGTTTTTTTAAATTATGACCAATTTCTATATCCTTACTTACATTGAGATAATCTTTTTCATATATACTCTCTAGTATGTCAGTAATATCTTTTTTTATACCTTGAGCAGTAATATTGTTTGCTTTATTAAATTGAATTTGTTTTGTTCTTCTTCGATTAGTTTCTTCAATAGCTTTCTTGATACTTTGCGTTTCTTTATCTGCATATAAAATTACTTTTCCATCAATATTTCTAGCGGCTCTTCCAATGGTTTGTATTAAAGAAGTTTCTGATCTTAAAAAACCTTCTTTGTCTGCATCTAAAACTGCTACCAACGCGCACTCTGGTATATCTAGTCCTTCTCTTAATAGGTTAATTCCTACTAAAACATCAAACACACCCAATCTTAAGTCTCTTATAATTTCAATTCTTTCTATGGTATCGATTTCTGAATGCATATACCTCACTTTAATTCCATTCTCGTCGAGGTATTCTGTTAAATCTTCTGCCATTTTTTTTGTTAAAGTAGTTGCGAGAACTCTTTGATTATTTTTACTTACTCTAAGGCATTCATCTAATAAATCATCAACCTGTGTTTTTGCAGGACGTATAAAAATTTCTGGATCAATCAATCCTGTTGGTCGAATGATTTGTTCAGCAAAAACTCCCTTGGCTTGATCCAGCTCCCAATTACTTGGGGTTGCGGAAACAAATATTGTTTGGGGTCTCATCATGTCCCATTCTTCAAATTTTAGCGGCCTATTATCCATACATGACGGTAAACGAAATCCATAGTCAGATAGGGTTTTTTTTCTTGTGTGATCACCTTTGTACATCCCATTTAATTGTGGGATGGTAACATGACTTTCGTCAATAAATATTAATGAATTGTCTGGCAAATATTCAAATAAGGTTGGAGGTGGTTCTCCCTGTTTTCTTCCTGATAAAAATCTAGAATAATTTTCAATTCCAGAACATGTTCCGGTTGCATCAATCATTTCTAAATCAAATCTGGTTCGTTCCTCAAGTCTTTGAGCTTCTAAAAGTTTATTTTCTTTTTTAAATTTTTCTAGAGTAGTGGCCAGCTCTGATTTAATTTCTTTAATTGCCTGCTGTACAGTTGGCCTTGGAGTAATGTAATGACTATTTGCGTAAATTTTTATAATTTCTAATTCATCCGTTTTGTCTCCAGTTAGTGGATCAAATTCTTTGATGGACTTAAGCTTGTCGTCTTCTAACGTAATTCTCCACGCTCTATCTTCTAAGTGTGAGGGAAAAATTTCAATATTTTCTCCTCTAACTCTAAATGTTCCTCTATAAAAGTTTTGGTCATTTCTTTTATATTGTAACTCTACAAGTCCTTTAATAATTTTTTCTCTCTCATATGAGTTTCCTTTTTCAAAAGTAAAAGTCATTTTTGAATACGATTCAGCAGAACCAAGTCCGTAAATACATGATACGCTTGAGACAATAATTACATCATCTTTTTCTAATAAAGATCTTGTTGCTGAGTGTCGCATTCGATCAATTTGTTCATTGATCGCAGACTCTTTTTCTATGTAAGTATCTGATCTAGGTACGTAAGCCTCTGGAGTATAGTAATCATAGTAAGAAACAAAATATTCAACAGAATTATTTTGAAAAAAACTCTTCATTTCTCCATACAGTTGTGCTGCTAAAGTTTTATTCGGAGCAAGTATTAGTGCTGGACGGTTAAGTTCTTCGATTAGTTTAGCCATGGTAAAGGTTTTACCAGATCCAGTTACGCCCAATAAAACCTGGTTTTTTTGACCAGTTATTAAACCATCTTTAAGTTGCTTTATTGCAGTTGGCTGATCACCTGCGGGTATGAATGCACTTGTAAGTTCAAATTTTTTTCCACCTTCAAGTTTATGAAAAAAATTATCTTTTTTGTTATTTCCTTCTAGGGTATGTACTGATTGCAAATTAGACATATAAATTTATGAGCATACTATCAGCATCTTTATCAAGAATAAAACCATCTCCTACGATTGCGGTAACACAAAAAGCAAGAGAGTTAAAAGCCCAAGGAAAAGATGTAATTTCATTAGGTTCTGGAGAACCAGATTTTGACACACCCGATAATGTGAAAGAAGCAGCAATTAAAGCTATTCAAGAAGGTCAAACTAAATATACAGCAGTGGACGGTACCGCAGAATTAAAGGATGCAATTGTAAAAAAATTTAAGAGAGAAAACAACCTAACATACACTTCTAGTCAAATAACAGTTGGGGCGGGAGGCAAGCAAGTAATATATAATGCTATATTAGCAACAATAAATCCTGGTGAGGAAGTAATAATACCAGCACCTTATTGGGTTTCTTATCCAGATATAGTTTTATTGGCAGGTGGAGTTCCAAGAGTTATTGAGTGCGATGAAGCGACAGATTTTAAAATTACACCTTCTCAAATTGAGGAAAATATTAATGATAAAACAAAATGGATTATATTAAATTCTCCTTCTAATCCTACAGGTGCATCATATACAAGTGGCGAGTTAGAAAAAATTGCAGACATATTAAGAAAATATCCAAAAGTATTGATTATGAGTGACGATATTTATGAACATGTGACTTATGATAATTTTGTTTTTTCGACTATTGCTCAATATCCAGAAATGCTTTCAAGGACTTTAACAGTTAATGGAGTTAGTAAAGCTTACGCAATGACTGGATGGAGAATAGGTTATGCTGCTGGCCCAGAAGATTTAATTAAAGGAATTGCAAAAATTCAATCTCAATCTACTACTAATCCTTCGTCGATCAGTCAAGCTGCTGCAGTAGAAGCTTTAAATGGAAATCAAGATTTTATCAAAACAAGAGCAAGTGCATTTAAAGATAGAAGAGATTTTGTTGTAAAAAGTTTAAATGCAATTGATGGTTTAACATGCTTTAATCCAAATGGAGCTTTCTACGTTTTTCCAAGTTGCAAAGGATGTTTAAATAAAAAAGATCCCCAAGGAAAATTAATTAGTACTGATACAGATTTTGTAACCTCATTATTAGAAAATACTGGAATTGCAGTGGTCCAAGGTTCTGCTTTTGGCCTAGATGGTTACTTTAGAATTTCTTACGCTACTTCCATGGATAACTTAAAAAAAGCCATGAACAAAATCAAAGAATTTTGTAGTCAGCTTAGTTAATGATTGCCTGATAAGAATTTTTCTGCTTCTAGTGCAGCCATACATCCCATGCCAGCCGCAGTGACAGCTTGTCTGTATATTTTGTCTTTAACATCACCTGCTGCAAAAACACCCTTGATATTTGTCTCGGTAGAATCTGGTTTGGTAATAACGTAACCTTCTGCATCCATTTCAATTTGTTCTTTAAATATTTTTGTTGCTGGGTCATGACCTATAGCCACAAACACTCCATGTGTTTTTAAATTACTTATGCTTTTATCTTTTGTATTTTCAATCACAATACCAGTTACCCCTTTGGGATTCTCAGTTCCGGTTACTTCTTTTACAACACTGTTCCAGACAATCTTAATCTTAGGATGAGATAAGATTTTTTGTTGAAGAAGCTTCTCAGCTCTTAAGGAATCTCTACGGTGAATAAGTGTAACTAGGGAGGCGAATTTTGTTAAAAATAAAGCTTCTTCCACTGCAGCGTTTCCACCACCGACCACTACAACTTCCTTATCTTTGTAAAAAAAACCATCACAAGTAGCACACGCAGACACACCAAAACCTCTAAATTTAGTTTCGCTATCTAAATTTAACCATCTAGCTTGAGCTCCAGTAGAAATAATAACAGAATCTGCCGTATATATTGTGTCACTTTCTCCAATTAGCTCAAATGGTTTATTAGAAAAATTAACTTGCTTAATGACATCATTATGAAAAATTGTTCCTACGGCTTCAGCTTGTTTTCTCATTTCTTCCATTAACCATGGTCCTTGAATAACACTTGAGAAACCAGGAAAATTTTCTACATCCGTAGTTGTTGTTAGTTGTCCTCCAGGCTCCATTCCTGAAACTAGAATAGGATTTAGCATTGCTCTTGCAGCATATATTGCAGCAGTGTATCCAGCAGGACCAGATCCAACTATTAAAACTTTAGCATGCTCTTTTTTTTGACTCATTTATTAAGTTTATTATCAGTAAAATTAATTTAGGTATATATAGCAATAATGCAAAATTTAAATGCATGGTTATTAACAGAGGGTGCCCATGGAATGGTTAGTCAAGTAGAGGGCTTGGCAAAAGCATTAAATGCAAATTTTGTACACCAAAAAATTATTTATAATTCTTTTTTAAGTTTTTTACCTCCAAAATTTTCACCAAAAAACAGGATTGTTTTTAATTTTGATGAAATAATAAAAAATGTAAATCCAAGTCAGATACCCAATATATTTATTTCGTGTGGCAGGAAAAGCGTGATTCCTTCTATTGTTCTAAAACAACACTTTATCAAAAATTATGATTCTAAATTTTATAATATTCATATTCAGGATCCCAAAATTAATTTTAATTATTTTGATTTTATTATTGCTCCAGAACATGATGGATTAACAGGGGGTAATGTCTTTAGCTCTAAAGGAGCTATTCATTATATTTCGAATGAAGAAATAGAAGACGCAAGACAAACTAAAAAAAATAAAAATGTACTTGCAGTTATTTTAGGTGGGCCTAATAAATACTATAATTTTTCTTTAAAGGAGTTAAAAAATATTTTTACTTACATCGATCAACATTTTTTATCTAACTTTTCTCAGACATTGATTGTTTCTTCCAGGCGAACTCCAGAAGCTATTAATAGTTATTTAATTGATAGATATAAAAATGATAATAAGGTTCATTTAGATAATTCTTTAAATAGAGACAATTATATCAAAGCCTTAGCCCATGCTGATAGAATTATTGTGACATCTGATTCTATATCGATGATTTCTGAAGCTGCAACTACTGGTTCCCCAATTCATATTGCACAATTAAACCCTGTCAAAAATGATTATCGGTTTATAAAATTTTTAAATTTATTTAGAGATTTAAACATAGTTAAGTTGTTAGATGAAAAACAAGAAAACTGGACATATGATAAGCTTTATGAGACTAAGAGAATTGCAGATTTAATCAAAAATAAAATTTTATAATATGAATTTTTTACACTCAATTAAGAACAACTCTAATTCTTTAACAGACCCTTTTTTGCATTGGGAATTTAAAAATCCCCTCACGGAATCAATGATCGATGAAATTTATAATACGCAAATTGACGATCCTAGAAGATACTCTATTGATTATGATGGTACCAGAGCCATTGATGGAGGAGATGGCAAATTTAGAGAAGGTATAGCTGATGGTGGCAAGGCATTAAAGTTTAGATGCTTTATCGAAAAGCATAATGCCAATCAATTTCCAGAACTTTTTAAATTAGTGCAGGAATTGCAATCAAAGGAAACTCATTCCTATATAGGCAATCTGATTGGTAAAGATCTTTCCAATTCTTATGTTCGTGTAGAAGTTATTTGTGATCGTGAAGGTTTCTGGCTTAAGCCACATTGCGATATTAAAGAAAAATTATTATCGTGCTTACTCTTTGTAAATCGTTTTGGAGAGTCAGAAAATTTAGGAACTGATTTTTACAACTCTAAGATGGAGCTTGTAAAAACTGTACCTTATAAAAATAATTATGGTTATTTTTTTAGTAGCGATGAAAATAGTTGGCATGGAATGGAAAAAAAAGAAATTAAAAAAGACAGAAGATGTATTCAAGTCAATTACGTTACTTTTAAAACTGATTGGCCAGTAGCCTAGATTACAACTCTTGAATAGGTAGTACTTCCATTTGTTTATTTTTCATAGACGCAATTGCTTCTGTACATGCAATTGCTCCAGCAAGCGTAGTAAAGTAAGGTATAGTATTATTTAATGCAGATCGTCTTAAAGATTTTGAATCTTCAATAGATTTTTTTCCTGAAGTTGTATTAATAACAATATCAATTTTTTTATCATCTAGGTATTCAACGATGTGCGGAGATCCTTGAGTAACTTTATTTATTTTTTCACATGTAATATTTTCAGCATTCAGAGTGTCCGCTGTTCTACCTGTAGCAAATAATTTAAATCCAAGATCTAATAATTTTTTTGCAAATGTTTTGATAAAAGGTTTATCTTTATCATTGACAGAAATAAAAACGGATCCTTGTTTAGGAAGAAAGTTTCCAGCAGAGATTTGACTTTTTGCATAAGCCATTCCAAAATCAAAGTCTATCCCCATGGACTCCCCCGTAGATTTCATTTCTGGTCCTAAAATTGTATCTACTTCAGGAAATTTATTAAATGGAAATACCGCTTCTTTTACTGAAAAAGTTTTTAGCTTTTTATTTGGAATATTTAGATCTTTTAATTTCATGCCAGACATAACTTTTGTCGCTATTTTTGCTACTGATATATTGGAAGCTTTTGAAACAAAAGGAACTGTTCTACTTGCTCGTGGATTAACCTCTAAAACATAAATGGTTTTCCCCTGCACCGCAAATTGAATATTAATCAAACCTACAACTCCAATATTAAGGGCCAATTTTTTTGTTTGCTCCTCAATTTGTTGAATTAGATCTTTTGAAAGAGAATAGGGAGGTATGCAACACGCAGAATCTCCAGAGTGTATTCCGGCTTCTTCAATATGTTCCATGATGCCAGAAACATAGACTTCTTTTCCATCGCATATAGCATCAACATCAACTTCTATTGCGTCATTAAGAAATTTATCCAATAAAACTGGATTTTTTCCAGATACTTTTACTGCTTCTTCGATATAGGTTTTTAGTTGTTCATCATCATGAATAATTTCCATTGCTCTTCCCCCAAGCACATAAGAAGGTCTGATGACGAAAGGAAAATTTATTTTCTTAGCTATTTCAAATGCCTCTTCTTTAGATCTGGCCAATCCATTTTCAGCTTGTTTTAAATTTAGTTGATTTATTAAATTACTAAATCTTTCTCTATCTTCAGTCAGGTCAATGGAATCAAGTGGCGTTCCCAATATCGGATAATTATTATCGTGAATTGCTTTTGCAAGTTTTAAAGGTGTTTGACCTCCAAATTGAACTATAACTCCTTTCAGTTTTCCTTTAGAATTTTCTTTTTTTAAAATCTCTAATACATATTCTTCAATTAAAGGCTCAAAATATAATCTATCACTTGTATCATAATCCGTAGATACCGTTTCTGGGTTACAATTAATCATGATGGTTTCATACCCAATTTCACTCAATGCGTAGCTTGCTTGACAACAGCAGTAATCAAACTCAATACCTTGTCCAATTCTGTTAGGACCACCTCCGATGATTACAACTTTTTCTTTTTCAGTTGGATTAGACTCGCATTCTCGATTTCCAGAGTATCCAACATCATAAGTTGAATACATATATGGTGTTACTGAATTAAATTCAGCAGCACATGTGTCAACTTTTTTATAAACAGGAACAATACCAAGCTCATTTCTTTTTGTTATAATGTCTGATACTGGTTTTTTAATTATGTCTGATATTTTTTTATCACTAAATCCAGAGGCTTTGACATAATTTAAAAAGTTTTTATTTTCAAATATATTTTTCTCAGTAATTTGTTTTTCAATATCAATAATTTCTTTAATTTGATTTAAAAACCATGGGTCAATATTTGTTTTTTGATAAATGACATCAAAATTAAAATTCATACGAAATGCTTGAGCAACATATTGAATTTTTTGAGGAATATTTTCTTCCAATCTTTTTTCTAACTCTTCTTTACTGATCGCAATTTCATCCAGCCCTTCAAGGCCAACTTCAAGTGAAACCAGTGCTTTTTGAAGAGATTCTTTGAAATTTCTTCCAATGGCCATTGCCTCACCAACTGATTTCATGGCTGTACCAAGTATTCCTTTTGATTTTTGAAATTTTTCAAAGGCAAATCTGGGTATTTTTGTAACTACATAGTCAATTGTAGGTTCAAAAGATGCTGGTGTATTTCCAGTAATATCATTAGTGATTTCATCTAAAGTATAACCAATAGCTAATTTTGCAGCTACTTTTGCAATAGGAAAACCAGTTGCTTTAGATGCTAGAGCAGATGATCTTGAAACCCTAGGATTCATTTCAATGACAATCATTCTTCCATTCTTGGGATTGATTGCAAATTGAACATTAGAACCTCCAGTTTCAACTCCAATTTTTCTCAAGCAATTAATAGATGCATCACGCATTACTTGATATTCTTTGTCGGTAAGCGTTAGTGCTGGAGCTACTGTTATAGAGTCTCCAGTATGAATTCCCATTGGATCAATATTTTCAATACTGCAAACTATAATACAGTTATCTTTTCTATCTCTCACGACTTCCATTTCAAATTCTTTCCATCCAACTAGAGATTCTTCAATTAGAACTTCATTTGTTGGAGATAAAGCCAACCCATTTTTTACTATGGAGAAATATTCCTCTTCAGTATTAGCAACACCACCTCCAGTTCCTCCCAAAGTAAAAGAGGGTCTAATAATAGATGGCAAGGGTATTTCTTGAAGAATTTGTTTAGCTTCATCCATAGAATGACAAATTGCAGATTTTGCTGATTCAAGACCTATTTCATTCATATTCTTTTTAAATTTTTGTCTATCCTCTGCATTGTCAATCGCTTCTGCGTTGGCTCCAATAAGTTCAATATTGTATTTTTTTAAAATTCCATTTTTATGAAGTAGCATTGCTGCATTTAGACCTGTTTGACCGCCCATGGTTGGAAGAATTGCATCAGGTTTTTCTATTTGAATTATCTTTTCAATAATTTCAGACGTAATAGGCTCAATGTAAGTTTTGTGAGCAACATTGGGATCTGTCATGATAGTTGCTGGATTTGAGTTAATTAAAATAATTCTGTATCCCTCTTCTTTTAACGCTTTACACGCTTGCGTTCCGGAATAATCAAATTCGCAGGCTTGTCCAATCACAATAGGTCCTGCACCAATAATTAGTATTGTTTTAATATCAGTTCTTTTTGGCATTTACTTTTATTACTTCTATAAATTGTTTGAATAAATAATTGCTATCATGAGGACCAGGGCTTGACTCAGGATGATATTGAACAGAAAAAGCTGAAGTTTTCTTTGACGATATTCCTTCAATACTTCCATCAAATAAAGAAACGTGAGTAACCTCAACATCATCAGGCAAAGAGTCTTTGTCAATTTCAAAACCATGATTCTGCGATGTGATTTCTACTTTTGAATTTGAAATATTTTTAACAGGATGGTTAGCACCTCTGTGTCCTTGGTGCATTTTCTTTGTTGAGCATCCAAGCGCATGCCCAAGTAATTGATGACCCAAGCAAATACCAAACAATGGTATTTGTTTATCTAATATTTTTTTAATACAATTATTTGCAAACATTGATGTTGCAGCAGGATCTCCAGGGCCATTCGATAAAAAAATTCCATCTGGCTTAAGTTCTTCTATTTTTTCAAAAGTTGTATTTGCAGGTACCACAGTAACTTTGCAGCCAAGATTAGAAAAATTTCTTAAGATATTTTTTTTAATACCAAAATCTATTGCAACTATGTGATAGAAATAGTCGTTATTTTTTTCATAACCAGTTTCTTTTTTCCAAATACTTATATCTTCCCATTTGTAAATGTCTTTTGTAGTTACTTTTAGTGTGAGATCTAAATTTTTAAGACCCGTCCACTTTTGACATTCACCAAGGTAAAAATCATTTGTTTGAGACTTTCCATTAACGATAGTTCCTTTTAAAGAACCTTTGGTTCTAATTAAATTAGTAAGGGCTCTTGAATCAATTCCGCAAATACCTACAATGTTATTTTTTTTTAACCAATCATTTAAGTGTTTGAGGGATCTGTAGTTAGATGGTTCTGTTATTTCTTTGCTAAAAATAACTCCTTTCAACCATACTTTATCTGACTCAATATCTTCTAAGTTTGTACCTACATTTCCAATATGAGGAAAAGTGAAATTTATAATTTGATCTGAATAAGATGGATCAGTTATAATTTCTTGGTAGCCAGTCATTGAAGTATTAAAGCAAACTTCTCCAACAGCGTGTGCCTCCAAACCAATGCCAAAGCCCTCAAAAACTGTTCCGTCTTCTAGAATTAAAATACCTGTGGATTGTTGATTATTTAAAATATCTGGATCTGCTATTACTTCTTTATTTAACAAAAATACAACCCATGAGTTAAAGAATCGTTCTCTATAAAAAAACTTTGGCGGAACATATGAAAAAGACTTAAACTCGTCAAGCAAGTAAAGTAGAAGTCTAGGGATAAATAATTTTTTATGTCATTAATTTTTAAAAAAATCACTGAAGCGTTAAATGAATCTATCAAAAGCAAAGATACAGTAAGATTGTTGACTTTAAGATCAATTATCTCTCAAAAAAAAGATAAAGAAATTGAACTCCGATCTGGAAGCAAAAAAGAGATTCAAGATGAGGATATTGTAAATATTTTAAACAAAATGATGAAGCAACGAAAAGAGTCGATATCTATGTACGAGCAGGGTGGAAGACAAGATTTAATAGATAAAGAAAAGTCAGAAATAGCAATTATAGAAGAGTTTTTGCCACAACAAATGAGTGAAGATGAAATTAAAGCTGCCTGTGTAGCAGCCATCAAAGACAGCGAAGCAGCTAGTTTAAAAGATATGGGAAAAGTCATGAAAATTTTAAAAGAAAAATATTTGGGTAAAATGGATTTTGCTAAGGCAGGACAGCTATTGAAAGAGACTTTGCAAAACGGATGATGAAATATCCCAAAAGTTATCTGGAAGAAATAACACAGAGATTAAAAGTGTCTGATGTAGTGGGTGGCACAGTAAAACTTACAAAACGAGGAAAAGAGTTTGTTGGTTTGTCACCTTTTACTAATGAAAAAACACCGTCCTTTACTGTAAATGATGAAAAGGGATTTTATCATTGTTTTAGTAGTGGTGAACATGGTGGTATTTTTGATTTTTTAGTTAAGATTGAAAAAATGACTTTTGGTGATGCGGTTAGAAAACTTGCAGCAAAAGCAGGTATGCCTGAGTATAGATTTACTAAACAAAATGTAGAACAGGAAAAGCAGGAAAAAAGGTCAGGAAAAATATTTGAATTATTTTTTAGTTATTGTTTCAAAAATCTTCACAGAGAAGAAAATAAGCAACATTTAGAATATCTTTTAAATCGATCCATTAAACGAGAAACAATAGAATTTTTTCAATTAGGTTTCTGTGATGATAGCGATAGAGCAAGTGAACATTTTAAAAAATTAGGTTTTTCTGAAAAAGAATTAATTGAAACAGGAATCTTTTATTTAAATGAACAAAAAAGAACTTTAGTTCCAAGATTTAAAAATAGAATTATTTTCCCTATTAAAAACCTATTCAATTATTACATTGGCTGTGGCGGCAGAACAGTTTTATCATCTGTGCCAGCAAAATATATCAATTCACCTGAAACTATTTTTTTTAAAAAAGGCAATAATCTTTATAATTTTCATAATGCAAAAAAAGAAAGTAAGCACTCAGATTATTTGTTAATGGTAGAGGGATACATGGATGTGGTAAGTCTTTTTAACCATGGCATCAAAAATGTTTGTGCAACTCTTGGAACAGCTATAACTGATAATCAAATTAATTTAGCTTGGAGAAATTTTAAAAATTTAGTCATATGTTTTGATGGAGATTCCAGCGGTATTGCAGCAGCATATCGTGCAGCTGAAAAGTTAATTAAAATTTTGAAGCCTAATCATAATGTTTTTTTTATGATCATGCCAAATGGCATGGATCCTGATGACTATGTAAATAAATATGGAACAGATCGTTTTTATCAATTATTGGACAATAAAAAAAATCTCACAGAATTTATTTTTGATTACAATGTAGGTAGTTTAAAGGATTTTAGTCCTGCCTCATTATCCAATCTAGAAAAAACATTAATAGATTTGTCTGATACAGTTGAAGATCAAATTATAAAAAAATATTTCAAAGGATACTTTAAAAACCAAATATTTGAAAAATTAATTAAAAAAAACAAAAATAAACTTAACAAATTTCAAATAAGCAATTCTTTTGACAAGGAAAGATTAAATATGTCCGAAATAGAAATTAAAGAATATTCCTTATGTCAATTATTAATAAAATTTCCTGAATATTCCGGAAAAATTATTGAACAAATATCAGAAATCAATTTTTCTTTAGAATTAACTAATCAAATCAAACTAAAATTTGTTAATTTCATATTAGATCATCCGGGTCTATCAAGTTCTCAAATATTAGAACTATTTCAAAAAGAAAAAATAAAAAATTTTGATGATTTTAATAAATTTAGTAATAAAAATATTTCAGTTGCTAAAATTGATTTGGATACATTCGTTAATTTAGTAGATGATTATAAGCGACAACTGGAAGATATTGCCAAAAGAAGAAAAATTGAAGAGTTGGAAAATGAATTTTCCTCAAATATGAGTGAGCAGGCATATAATGAGTTAATTTCGTTAAAAAACAGCCCTAATGCTTAAATATTCCTGTTCAAATTTTTGAAAAAAAATATAAGTTCACACAGGTTTAAAAGTGAAAAAATTAATATCCAAATCATTTGAGCGTTTATGTGAAAAAGGTCTTTCAAGAGGCTTCATCACTTATGAAGAATTACAAAAATCTTTAGGTAAAAGAAATGCCAATGTTGAAAGTCTTGAGCAGGCAGTTTTGCATATTTTTGATCAAGCGATCACTTTAGTTCAAAAGAAATCTGATTTTAAAGTTAAAAAAACAGAATCTGAAATTGCTAAACAGCCAAAAAACCAAGAGAGAAGCGATGATCCTATTCGAATGTATCTTAGGGAAATGGGTGGAGTCGAGCTTTTATCGAGAGAGGGTGAAATTGCGATTGCTAAAAGAATTGAATCTGGAAAATATGTAATGGTTAGCTCCCTATCAGAGAGTCCAATAACAGCTAGAAAAATTTATGATTGGGAAAATAAATTAATCAATAATGAAATGTTGGTTCGAGACATTATTGATCTTGATACAAATTTTTTAGATGATGATAAGTTAAAAAAAACGATCAAAGAAAATAATAAAAAAGAAGGAAAAGAAGATAAAAATAAAGACGATGATAAAAAAGAAGGAGAGGAGACAACAGATAACTCTGTTGATGATGAAGATGAGTATAATATTTCTCTTGCCTCTTTAGAAATTGAGTTAAAACCAAAAATTTTAGAAACATTTAAAAGAATTACTAAAAATTATAATAAACTTTTGGCTTATCAGGCAGAAAGTTTAGATTGTATTTTAGCAGGACAAAAATTTAGTGATAGTAAAAAGAAAAACTATGAAAAAATAAAAAAAGAAATCATGGATGAAATGCTTGGTTTGCAGTTTAACCAAGTAACTCAAGAAGAGCTCGTAACTTTAAATTACAATGAAAATAAAAAAGCGATCAATCTTGATGGCGATTTAATGAGAGCTGCAACCAAATATGGAATTTCAAGAGAAGACTTTATTAAGTATTATGTTGGAAATGAACTAAACCCAAATTTTGAAGCTTTTCTAAGTGGGGACAAGAATTGGTCTAAGTTTTTTAAAAATGAGCAAAGAATATTTAAAGATACAAGAGAAAAATTAATTAAATTAAGTAAAGAAATTGGAATTTCAATTACCGATTTTAAAATATTAGTTAATAAGATCAAAAAAGGAGAAAGAGAATCAAGAATTGCTAAAAAGGAAATGATCGAAGCTAATTTAAGACTCGTTATTTCGATTGCAAAAAAATATACAAATAGAGGTCTGCAGTTCTTAGATCTAATTCAAGAGGGGAATATAGGGCTGATGAAGGCAGTTGATAAGTTTGAGTACAGAAGAGGATATAAGTTTTCTACGTATGCTACCTGGTGGATCAGGCAAGCTATTACAAGATCAATTGCTGACCAGGCTAGAACGATTAGAATTCCAGTCCACATGATTGAAACTATTAATAAAATTGTAAGAACATCAAGACAAATGATGAGTGAGTTTGGAAGAGAGCCAACTCCAGAGGAATTATCTAAAAAATTAGCTATGCCACTTGAAAAGGTCAGAAAAGTTTTAAAAATAGCTAAAGAGCCTATCTCATTAGAAACCCCAGTTGGCGATGAAGAGGACAGTAGTTTGGGAGATTTTATCGAAGATACAAATGCATTAATACCTGTAGATGCGGCTATACAAACGGGATTAAAAAATTCGACTACTAAGGTTTTGGCTACTTTAACACCAAGAGAAGAAAGAGTATTAAGAATGAGATTTGGAATAGGTATGAATACAGATCATACATTAGAGGAAGTTGGTCAGCAGTTTTCTGTTACAAGAGAGCGTATTAGACAAATTGAAGCCAAAGCTTTAAGAAAATTAAAGCATCCAAGTAGATCAAGACAATTAAAAAGTTTTTTAGATAATTAATCTCATTTTAATTTTTTTAAAAATGATATAAAAATTAACTATGGGCCTGTAGCTCAGTTGGTTAGAGCCCCCCGCTCATAACGGGGTTGTCCGGGGTTCAAATCCCTGCGGGCCCACCACATAAATGAAAAAACCAAATTTCCAAAGTTATACTTTATTAATTTTGCTTGCAGCAATTTGGGGTTCTGCTTTTTTTAATTATAAAATAGTTTTAAAAAGTTTTGATGTTTTTACTTTGTCGGGAGGAAGATTATTTTTTGCAAGCATATTTTCTATTGCTATTTCTCTCTTTTTTTTATCATCCGTTAAAATAAAAGATTTTTTTTCAAAAGATTATTATTTATTTTTTTTTATTGGGTTAGTTAATTATGCAGCCCCGTTTACGCTGATAGGAATTGGTATTGATAAAATGAGTAGTGGCTTAGCTGCACTACTTATGTCTGCCGGTCCTTTTTATGCAATCATATTATCGCATTTTTTAAGTGATGATAAATTTAATAAATATAAATTTATTGGAACCTGCATTGGTTTTTCTAGTGTCGCAGTATTAGTTTATGATCAAATATACATAACGGAAACTACTAATTTAACTTCCGTATTATTTGTTATGAGTGCCTCACTTTTTTATATTTGTGGAGGGATGATTATTAAAAAAAATATGAACAAATATAATAATGAAACCACTACATGTTTTTCATTAATTTGGGCAGCTTTACTAATGATTCCATTAACTTATTATTTTTACACTGAGCCAGATGATAAATTATTTTATATTGAAAGTTTTTATAGCTTAATTTATTTAGGAGTAGTTTCAACAGCTATTGCTTTTTACATTAGAGCAATCATCATTATAAAAAACGGTCTTGTATTTATGTCCCAAGTATCTTTATTGATACCAATTTTTGGAGTTTTTTTTAGTTATATTTTTTTACAGGAAAAACTTTATCCAAGTATGCTTATCTCATTAATATTATTAATTGTTGGACTTTCGATTTTACAAAAAGGGTACGCAATAAAAGAACAATAAATTAGTTTTTATTTATGTATTCTTGTAAATTTTGAATAAGACCTGCAAAACCCTTGTTTGCAACTATAGAAGCAAATTCTTCCCTTTGCGTTCTTGCTAAGCTTAAGCCTTCAACCACCAAATCTCTTATAACCAATTTATTATTAATTAAAAAAACCCTCCAATCCACAAGGATTTCTTGCTTATCTTTTTTTGAAATAATCTTAGAGTTTACAAGAACATAATTATCGCTAATTTTTTTTGATCCAGTTACTTGCACTTCCTGGTCAGAGTAGTCAGTAAGTTTGGAAGATAAATTTTTTGTAAAAAAAATTGTAAAAGTATCTACATACTCTTTTAACTGTTTTTCACTTATTTTCTTTCTTTCTTCTCCAAGTGTATATTTTGCTAAACCTTCAACATCAACTGAGTTTAATGCTAGTTGCTCGAGTTGCTTTTTTTTGTCTACTTTATTTAAAGCGCTATCTAAAATAATTTTTTTTGCGTTGCTAGTTGTGTTGCTAATAAAATTTTCAGCTTTTTTTTCAAATGCAAATAAATTTTGATTAAAAAATAATGAAACAATTATAGTAAATATAAAAAACTTATTTTTCATATCGTTAGAATTTTATAATATAGGATTATTTAAAATCTTTCCACTCATCTTTAGGGGTGGAATTATTAGAAATAAGATTTTCTCTTCTTTGCAAATAAAGACTTCTTATGCTCGCATACAAATCGACTGAATTTTTTTCTAAATTTTTAAAAGATTTTAAATTGTTAGCTCTAAAATCAGTAACATCTAAACCTTTTTCTATATAATAGACTTTTTCTTCAAAATCTGAATTCATCATCTCTCTATCACCAACAGTCATGATATAAAATGGATCAAGAAATGTATTTCCTATTCTTCCAACGGCATCTCTAACCGTGGTAGGTCCTAATATTGGCAAGACAAAGTAACACCCTGGGCCAACACCCCAAGCACCCAAAGTTTGACCATAATCTTCATGATCTAATTTTTCGAGTCCCATTTTTTGTGCTGGATCAAATAATCCCAAAATTCCAAAAGTTGTATTAATTAAAAATCTACCAGAGTTATTAAATGCATTTGAAAAATTACCCTGAAGAATGTCATTAGGGATTGTTATTAAATATAAAATATTTGATGTTGCATTGTTAACTCCGCTTTTTACAGGAGCGGGTAAGTAGCTGTAACCAGTTGCAACCGGTTTAAAAATTACTTTATCTAGAGCATTGTTGAATGCAAAAGTTGCCCGATTAACTTTTTCAAAACAGTCTTTAGTTGCTGCATATGAATTTGAACTAATAAAAAGTGTTAAAAGCAATGCAAATATTTTAATATTTTTCATGTTGTGAGAACTGTATATTTTATTTTTTTTATAAATATATATTAATATTTATTAAATGATTAAATTAAAAACTCCAAATTTTGAGGTTTGCAATAACAGAAAGATTAAATACATTATTATTCATTATACTGACATGAAGACTTTGAGCTCAGCAATTAAAAGATTACAATCAAAAGTTGCAAAAGTAAGCTGTCATTATATTATTTCTAAAAAAGGCACCATTTATCAGCTTGTTAATGAGAAAGATATTGCCTGGCATGCTGGAATCTCAAAATGGGGCAAAGATATTAATTTAAATGACAAATCAATAGGTATTGAATTAGACAATAATGGTTTTGAGGATTATCCAAATAAACAGATAAAAAGCCTAATAAAACTAATAAAAAAAATTAAAAAAAAATACAAAATAAGGAAAAATAGAGTTCTTGGTCACTCTCACATTGCCCCAGATAGAAAAATTGATCCTGGTCCTAAATTTCCTTGGAAAGTTCTTAATAGGAACAATCTATCGAATTTATATTGAATTTTCTTAATTTTAGAACTATATGAAACCTGCTAGTTGGTTGAATGGTAGCTTTTAGCATTGCTAAAAGAGGAAAGTCTGGGCTCCATAGGAAAAAGTACCAGGTAATACCTGGCAAGAGTGATCTTAGGGATAGTGCCACAGAAAATATACCGCCTAATCAAGGCAAGGGTGAAAAGGTGAGGTAAGAGCTCACCGGTTTTTTAGTAATAAAAAACGCATGGAAAACCCTACTTGGAGCAAGACCAAATAGGAGTAGCGTGGTTTTAATTAACCAAATTTCCTAAATTAGCTACTCGGGTTGGTTGCTTGAATCACTTGGCGACAAGTGATCTAGATAAATTATCATTTTAAATGACAAAACCCAGCTTACAGACCAACTAGCAAAATAATCAAAAGATTCACAGAAAAAGTACAAAAATAGAACAATTAATAATTGTTTATAATTGTTTCATTTACTAAAAAAATACCATATAAACCCATAATATCCCATATAGGGAAAATAATGAAATTTAAAAATGTTTATTTCTACGTTCGAAAACAAATTAGACAAAAAAGGAAGAGTTTCTGTGCCAGCAACTTTTAGATCTCACTTGACCAATCTTGGTTACAACGGTGTTGTTTGCTATCCATCTTTTACAAATCTTTCAATTGAATTTTGTGCGCAAAGCAGAATTGAAAAAATTATCGAAACAATTGATAATTTAAATCCATTTGAAGAAAATAGAGATATTTTTTCAACTTCAATTTTAGCAAATAGTCATCAATTAAATTTTGATACCGAAGGAAGAGTAACGCTAACAGAAAAATTAATAGAGCACACAGGAGTGAAGGAAAAAGTTTTATTTGTAGGACAGGGAAAAACTTTTCAAATGTGGGAACCTTCACAATTTAAAAAATTTAGTGATGAGGCTAGAAAAAAAGCTAAATCACAAAGATCAAATTTAAAATGGAATCAAAACAATTAAACAAAGGGAGATAAGAAACATGGCAATCAATATAACAGCACCAGAGTTAAGAGAGCTTAAACCAAGAATCGTAGTTTTAGGAGTTGGTGGAGCAGGAGGCAATGCAATAAATAATATGCTGGAAGCAGAAATAGAAGGTGTAGAATTTTTTGCTGCTAATACTGATGCACAAGCTTTAAAAATGAATTTTGCTGAATGTAAAATTCAACTTGGAGCAAATTTGACTCGTGGTCTTGGAGCTGGAGCTAAAGCTGATATTGGTCAGGCAGCCGCTGACGAGTCTATGAATGAAATTATAAATTTACTTCAAGGTGCTAATATGGTTTTTGTTACTGCTGGAATGGGTGGAGGAACAGGAACGGGAGCAGCACCTGTGATTGCTAAAGCTGCTAAAGATTTAAATATTCTTACAGTCGGTGTGGTAACAAAACCATTTATGTTTGAGGGACCAGGTAGAATTAGAGTAGCAGAAAAAGGATTAGAAGAGTTGAGAAAGTATTGCGATACTATGATTGTAATTCCAAATCAAAATCTTTTTAAAGTTGCAAATGAAAAAACTACTTTTCCAGATGCATTTAAGATGGCAGATAATGTTTTGATGCAAGGTGTTAAAGGAATTACAGATTTAATTGTTAAGCCAGGTCTGATTAATTTAGATTTTGCTGACATAGAAACCGTTATGAGTGGAATGGGAAAAGCCATGATGGGAATGGGAGAGGCTGAAGGCGAGAAGAGAGCTATTGAAGCTGCTGAAGCTGCTATTTCCAATCCTTTAATTGATGAGTATTCCTTAAAAGGTGCAAAAGGTTTGCTTATTAATATTACAGGTGGAAACGATATAACTTTATTTGAGGTAGATGAGGCTGCAAATAAAATTAGAGCAGAGGTTGATCCGTCTGCTGAAATTTTAGTTGGAACTACTTTTGATGAAAATCTTGCTGGTAAGTTAAGAGTTTCTATTGTTGCCACAGGGTTAAATGGAGAAGTTGGCATGAACAAACCTGTGGTTAGCATGATTAGACATATACAAAATAGAAACAATGGCTATTCACGACCATCCACTTTCAGTGGAAGTAATTATTCATCATTGCAGACCTCGGCTCACACTGCAACACACGGAGCTACTGCTTTAAATATGAATACTTTTGCTGATCAGGAAGAGGTAGCTCAGCAAGAAGCAAGTGTGCAAGTAAGTTACAATGTGAATCAAGCTGAAACTGAAACTGAAACTAAAACTGAAAAAAATATTGATACTTCAGAAAATAAATTAGAAGAAGGATCTTTATTTTCTCAGAACGATCCTATTGAATTTCAGGAAGAAAGTTTTGAAAAAATAGAAAATGAAACTCAGTTATTTACAAATGATGATGAGGTTAATAGTACAATAGAAACTAGAGAAACTCATTCATTTGATAATGATGATCTTAAAGAAGAAATTTTTTCAGATTCAGAATCAGAAAGCAAAGACGATCTTGAAATCCCTGCTTTTTTAAGAAGACAAACTAATTAATATATCATTTGAATTAAATGTTACCGGATAGTAGTCCCCACTATCCGGTAATGTTAAATGAAGTAATTGATCATGTATCTCCAAATCCAAAGAATCTAATTTTAGATGCAACTTTTGGGTGCGGTGGATATAGTAAAAGAATATTAGAATTATTTTCCAAAACCAAAATTATTGCTTTTGATAGAGATGAACAAGTTCATCAATATGCAAATTTGATAAAAAAAAAATTTAAAAATAGATTTGAGTTTGTTAACGAAAAATTTAGCGAAATAGAAAAAATAATTATTAATAAATCTTATAAAGTAGATCATTTTATATTTGATTTTGGCATTTCCTCATTTCAGTTAGATAATTATAAAAGAGGATTTTCGTTTAAGTCTAATGCTAAATTAGATATGAGAATGGGAAAGAATAAAATAAGTGCCTATGAATTAGTAAATGAAGCTAGCTTTGAAGACTTAAATAATATTATTAAGTTTTTTGGTGAGGATAAAGATTCAAAAAAAATTGCTAGAGAAATTGAAAAAAGTAGAAAAATAAAATCTATAACAACTACTGATGAATTGAGAAGTGTAATACTCAAAGCCAAAGGAAACCGTTACTTTAAAAAAGATCCATGCACTCAAACGTTTCAATCTATTCGAATGGTAGTCAATCAGGAGCTTACAGAAATATTTAAGACATTAAGCAGATTAGTTTCAATCGCTAAAAACGAAACTTGCTTTACAGCTGTAACTTTTCACTCTCTTGAAGATAAAATTGTAAAAAAAATATTTAATTATAGTAAAGAAACAAATCAAAATCCCTCAAGATATCATCCACAATTAAATAATAAAAAGGAATCAGCTTTTATAAAAACTTCAGGAAAATCTATGAAGCCAACTGAAAGTGAAATAAAATTAAATCCAAGATCAAGATCTGCCAAATTAAGATTTTCTATAAAATATGGAGATGATCAATTAGAAATAAACAGAAGATCTTTAAAAATGGAAAAATTATTTGATTTAGAAAAAAAATACAATGTTTAGCAAAACCATCTTCTCACTATTATTTTTGTTGGCTGGACTAATTTCTATTCATTTCTTAAAAAATGAAACAAGAGATATGGAGGAAAAAATAAACCTCACTTCTAAAGAAATCTTATTGTTAAATCAGAGTATAGAAACACAAACTATTGAATTTAGTTATTTAGCAAGTCCCGAAAGAATAACCATGTTAGCAAAAAAATATTTAGCAAAAGATTATATTCATATTTATCCTGAAATTTTTACAAATGAAAAAAAATAATCAATTAAATTTATATTTTGAAGATAGAACCGAGAGTAAAAAAAATTCAAATAATGGTAGAATAAATTTAGTCCTATCTTGTATTTTACTTTTTTCTTTCATTATTTTTTTACGCTTACTTATTTTAGGATTTAACAAAGTAGATTTTGTAGAAAATCAAACAAGGGAAGATCTCTTTTTTGAAAGAAGAGAAGTAGTAGACACAAACGGTATTATTTTAGCTAAAAATATTATTGTTCACGATTTAATTTTAAGAAAAAATAAAATTGGAAATATCAATGATCTTTTACTAAAAGTTAAAATTAATTTTCCATCAATTAATTTTTCTCAAATTAAAAAAGATTTAGAAAGTAAAAAAATTATTATTTTAAAAAGAAATTTATCCCAATCCGAGTATAATAAGGCAATTTTGCTTGGCGAACCTGCATTGGAATTAACTAAAAGAGAATCTAGGATTTACCCTCAAAAAAACATAATGGCTCATATTTTGGGTCAGGTAGATATAGACAATAATGGCATATCTGGTTTAGAATTTTTTTTAGATCAAGAAATCAAGGATAAATCAAAATTAAATATACCGGTCACTTTATCTATTGATTCCCGAATACAATTTTTAATACGTCAGAACTTACAAAAAGGAATAGAAGATTTTGCCGCTCAAGGTGCGGCGGCCATACTAATGGATGCAAACACAGGAAAAATTATATCCATGGTTTCACTGCCTGATTTTGATAATAATAGTAGAGAAAATAATTCATCATTGTTGTTAAATAAAAATACTAAAAGTTTATTTGAGCTTGGGTCTGTTTTTAAAACTTTTGCAATTGCTAGTGCAATAGAAAACAAAGTGATTAAAAAAGAAACTTTATTTACAAATCTTCGTCAAAGAGTCTATTGTGGCAAATATCCAATAGATGAATACAGATGGGATAAAAGTAAATTAAATTTAACCACTGAAGAAATACTAGTTAAGTCATCAAATATTGGCACAATAGAAATTATAAAAAAAAATGGTTTAGAAAATCATCAAAATTTTTTAGAAAAGCTTGAATTATTTGAGTACCCAACTTTAGAAGTTGCCGAAGTATCAAAATCAGTAAAAAATAGATGGGGCATGTGCAATACTCTGACATCCGGATATGGACATGGAGTAAATACTACTTTAATTCAATTCTCTCGAGCTTTTGCTGCGATCGTAAATGGTGGCTTCTTGATTGATACATCCATAATAAAAGATAAGGAAATTGTTCAAAAAAAAATACTTAATAATCAAACAAGTAAAGTTATGAATGAAATTTTACGAGCAAACGTGGATAAAAAAAATAAAACAGCAGGAAGTGGAAGAAATGCAGATGTGGAAGCTTACCAAGTTATTGGCAAAACTGGAACTGCAGAAAAGCCATCAAAAATAGAAAAAGGCTATTCCAAGGAAATTGTAAATGTATTTGCATCTGCATTTCCAGAGAAAAATCCCAGATACGTATTGTCAGTTTTAATAGACGAACCTAAAGGTGCGCCACATATTTGGAAACACAACAGAAGGGAATCGGGTTGGAATGCAGTTTATATAGCGGGCAAAATTATTCAAAATATAGGACCTACTTTAGCCACAAATGACAGAGAATTAGTTAGATCTTATCAAAATAATATTAATGTTAAAAAAATTAATTAATAAGTATGAATTATCTAGTGATACTAGAAGCTTAAAAGAAAATGAAATTTTTTTTGATTTGGGTAGTACGCCAAATTGTTTTGGACCATATTTTCTTCAAGCGTTAAAGAAAAAACCAATTTGTGTCGTTACTAAAAATAAAGAATATAATAATATTTATTCAACAAAAATTTATACTGTTAATAATTTATTACAATTTTTTAGATTAAGCGTTATTCAAAAATATAAAAAAAAACCAAATTATCTATGTGCAGTTACAGGAACTAATGGCAAAACATCAGTTGCTCATTATTTTTTACAATTAAATAAATTATTAAATATTTCCTGCGCATCGGTTGGAACAATAGGTATTTATCAAAATAGAAAAAAAATAAAAAGCCCACTTACAACACCAGACTTTTTAACAAATCATAAAATATTTAATCAATTTTACAAAAATAAAATTAGCAACGCTATTATAGAAGCTTCAAGTCATGGATTGCACCAAAACAGACTATTTGGTTTTCATTTTGATTGTGGAATTTTCACTAATATAACTCATGATCATTTAGACTATCATAAAACAAAAAAAAATTATTTTAATGCTAAAATGATATTGTTTAAAAAGCACTTAAAAAAAAATAGCTTAGTAATTATTGACACAGATATACCTGAATTTAAAATTATTTCAAAAATTTTAAAACAAAAAAATGTTACTATTGCTTCATGGGGGTTAAAAGGAAATACTGCAAAAATAATTTCTATAAAAAAAAATAACCTAAGTACTGAAATTAAATTAAATTTTTTAAATAAAATTTATTTTTTAAAAACTAATATTATAGGAAAATTTCAATTAAATAATTTTTTATCAGCTTTAATTGCTTGTGCTAAATTAGGTATTAATTTTGATAAATTAATAAAAATATCGAAAAGAATTAACAATCCACAAGGACGAATGCAATTAATTCAAAAAAATAAAAAAATAATTCTAATAGATTATGCACATACACCAGATGCTTTAAAAAATGTTTTATTAGAAACAAAAAATTTTTTTAATAAAAAAGTAAATATAGTTTTTGGATGTGGAGGAGATCGTGATATTCAAAAAAGATATTTAATGGGAAGGATTGCAGGTAAATTGGCTCACAAAACATACATTACAGATGATAACCCAAGGTTTGAAAATCCAAACAAAATACGAATGCAAATTAAAAAAGGCTGCAATAATGCAATAATTATTCCATCAAGAGCAGCTGCCATTAAACAAGCTATTCAAGAATTAAAAAATGAGGTTTTAATTGTTGCGGGAAAGGGTCATGAAAATTATCAGATAATTAACAATCAAAAAAAATATTTTTCAGACTACCATTATTGCAGAGAAGTTTTAAATCTATGACATTATTATTAAATAATATCTCTAAAGTTTTTAATAATAGTCTTTGCACACTAAACAGCAAAGAAGTAAATAAAAAAACTGTTTTTTTTGCAGTAAAAGGAAAAAATACAGACGGACATTTATTTGTACCTGAGGCTATCAAAAAAAATTGTAAATTTGTTGTAGTAAAAAGGGGTTATAAAAACTTAGGAAAAAAAAAAGAAAAAAAATTTATTAGGTGCAAAAGTCCACTGAAATATTTAGAAAATGTAGCAACATATAAAAGAAATCAATCTAAGGGAATATTTTTTGGTATCACAGGAAGTTTTGGAAAGACTACGTTAAAATTTATGCTTTCTTTTTTATTAAGCAAAGTTAAAAAAACTTATTCATCACCCAAATCGTTTAATAATCATTTTGGATTGCCGTTATCACTTTCTAATCTACCTGCAAATAGTATTTATAATATTTTTGAATTAGGAATGAATAACAAAGGAGAGATTCATAACTTATCTAAAATACTTCAACCAGATATTGGTGTTATAACTAATATTGGACCAGCTCATTTAGAAAAATTAAAAAATCTTAAAAATATTGCCTTATGCAAGTCTGAAATTATTAATAATATTAAAAAGAATGGAACTATTTTTTTAAATATTGACGATAAATATTTTCATTTATTAAAAAAAAAATCTAAAAAAAATAAATTAAAAATTCTTACTTTTGGGAAATCTAATAAAGCGAATTTTCAACTAATAAAAAAAATAATATTAAAAAATAAAAAATATATTTTAGTTAAAATTATAAATAAAAATTATAAATTTAAAGTTAAAAATTTTAATGATAGTTTTATTATGAATTTTTTAATTGTAATTTCTATATTTTCTTATTTAAAAATTAATAAAAAAATACTTATCAAATATATTAATAAATTTCCCACTCCCTCAGGCAGAGGTAGTTTTGTAAAAAAAATAATTAATAATCAAGAAGTTAAAATTCTAGACGAAAGTTATAATGCCAATCCTATTTCAATGAAAAATGCGGTCATGAATTTTTCTTTATTAAAAATAAATAAAAAAAAAGTCGCCATACTTGGCGATATGCTAGAATTAGGAAAAATGACAAAAAAATTTCATAAAAATCTTGCCAGAGAATTAAATGGTTCCAATATAGATACTATTCATTGTGTTGGTAAAAAAATTAAAGATACTTTTTCACATCTAAATCTTCGAAAGAAAGGCCAGTATTTTAAAGATATTAATCAATTAAAAAAAAATAAAAAAAATATTTTTAAAAATAACTCTATTTATTTGTTAAAAAGCTCTAATAGTGTTGGTTTAAATCAATTTTTGAAAGAATGTTAAATTATCTATTTTCTTATTTATCCTCTGAGTACAGTTTTTTAAATGTTTTTAGATATATTACTTTTAGAACTGGAGTTTCAATTTTCACATCTTTAACTATTGTTCTTCTTTTAGGAGGTCCATTTATTAACTATCTAAAATCCTCCAAACATTTTGATCAACCTATTAGAAATGATGGTCCTATTTCGCATATTATTAATAAAATAGGTACACCAACATTTGGCGGAGTATTAATAATTTTCGCAACTTTATTTACTTCTTTACTTTGGGCTGATTTAAAAAATTTATATGTTCTTATATCTCTGTTTGCAATATCAGCTTTTGCTTTAATTGGATTTTTTGACGATTATTTAAAAATTAAAAACAAAAACTCAAATGGGATTCCTGCAAAGTTTAAATTTTTAATTCAAATTTTGATATCTATAATGATTGTTTACTTAATAAATATTTCAACTTCTTTTGATATAAGAAATATTTTACACTTACCTTTTTATAAAAATTTAGTTTTTGATCTTGGAATATTTTATATTTTTTTTGGTGTTATAGTAATAGTCGGCACTTCTAATGCAGTTAATTTAACGGATGGATTAGATGGTCTGGCTACAATGCCTGTATTGTTAGTTGCTTTAACATTTATTCTTATCACTTATATGGTTGGAAATATAAACTTTTCTGAATATTTAAAACTTACGTACATCAGAAACTCAGGTGAAATTTGTATTGTGCTAGGTTCTATAGTTGGATCTTGTCTTGGTTTTTTATGGTTTAATGCTCCGCCAGCTAAAATTTTTATGGGTGACACTGGATCTTTAGCCTTGGGTGGTTTTTTAGGAACTGTCAGTTTGATTACAAAACATGAGATAGCACTATTTATTGCGGGTGGACTTTTTGTTTTGGAGGCTTCATCAGTTATCATTCAAGTTATTTCATTCAAACTATTTGGTAAACGAGTATTTCAAATGGCACCACTACATCATCATTTTGAAAAAAAAGGTTGGCAAGAAGCTACTATTGTAATTAGATTTTGGATTATTTCTGTAATTTTAGTTTTAATAGCTTTATCTACTTTAAAATTGAGATAATGGTCTCTTTACAAAAATTAAGAAATAAAAAAGTTTTAGTTTTTGGGTTAGGAATTTCAGGAATTGCCACATTAAAATCATTAATAAAAAATAAATCTATTGTTTCAGTGTGGGATGATAATCAAAAAAAAATTCAGAATAAAAAAATTCAGTACGACCCTAATTTTCATCGTAAACAATATGATTATATTGTAATAAGTCCTGGTATAGATTTACTAAAACATAAACATAAATCTTATTTTATTAAAAATAAAAAAAAAATCATAACAGACATAGATATCTTCGTTTCAAGTTTGGATTTAAAACGCAATAAAATCATTGCAATTACAGGCACAAATGGAAAATCAACTTTTGCAAAATTACTTTATAATATTATTAAATTAAAATGTAAAAATACATATTTGCTGGGAAATTATGGAAAGCCAGTGTTATCTCACCGAATTAATACTAATCAAAATATATATGTATTAGAATTATCTTCTTACCAAATTGAGCAATCTAAATATTTAAAAACTCATTATGCTGCCATTTTAAACATAACTCCAGATCATTTAGAAAGACATAAAACTTTTTCAAAATATTTTTCTATTAAATGCAAAGTTTTTAACAGTTTAGTCCCCAATGGAAAAGGTTTTGTTTTTGTTTCAAAAAAATATGAGAAATTATTAAATATTAATTTAACAAAATTTAAATTAAAAAATAAAATAAAAAAAATTAATAAATATTTAAATTTCACAATAAAGAATAATTACCTAAATAATGAAAATTTTAATTCCAGTTTAAATATATGTATTGAAATACTAAAAAAACTAAAAATTTCAAAACGTATAATTGAAAAAGGGTTATCTCATTTTAAATCTTTACCACATAGACAACAAATTGTTAGGAAAATAAAAAATATTCAGTTTGTTAATGACTCTAAGGCAACCAATTTTGATTCTGCTGAATTTTCAATAAAATGTTTCAAAAATATTTTTTGGATTGTAGGGGGTCTTATGAAGCAAGGAGATCATTTTTATTTAAATAAAATAAAACATAAAATTATCAAAGCTTATATTATTGGGAAGAGCTGTGATTTATTTGAAAAAAAAATAAAAAAAAATGTAAATTGTGTTATTGTGAAAACTTTAAATAAAGCATTTAAATTAGCTTATAAAGATGCTTTGCAAAAAAACATAAAAGAATCTGTAATTTTATTAAGTCCCGCTGCTGCTTCATTTGATCAGTTTAAAAATTTTCAACATCGTGGTGAAGTTTTTACCAAATTAGCTAAAGAGGTATAAATGTTTATCAGTAGATATGATAATAGTAAAATCGCAATATGGTGGAGAAGCCTAGATAAATTAATCCTTTTTTTATCATTATCATTATTGTTGATTGGTATTTCATTAAATTTTCTATCAACCTCAACAATACCTTCAGAGAAATTATATGAAAGTAGATATATTTTATTCTACAAACATTTTTTTTTTTCAGTCATAGGATTAGCTATATTATTATCATTTTCTTTTTTTGATAATGAAAAAATAAAAAAAATTGGTTTAATATTTTTTTTTGTATTTGGGATTTCTCTCATACTGGTTCATTTTATTGGTGTTGATGTGAAAGGCTCAAGAAGATGGTTAAATTTATTTTTTTTTAGAGTTCAGCCCATAGAATTTGTTAAACCTTTTTTAATTTTGATTATTGCTTTAATTTTAAATAAAGAAAAAATTTCTATTAAATTAAGGTTTTTTATAACGATACCAGTGATTCTTAGCATTATAATCTTGCTTTTGGCACAGCCTGATTACGGTCAAAGTTTACTAATAATTACAATTTGGATGATTATGATTTTCGTATCTGGAATTAGTCTTTTTTTTATCACTTCGGCTGGTTTAATTATTCTTGGGTCGATGGTCTTTGTGTTGTTTTTATTTAAAGAAAAGTTTTTTTATATTTTTGATAGATTGATTAGTTGGTCGAGTTCTTTAAAAATTTCATATCAATCTGAGCAGGCACTAAATGCTATTATGTCCGGAGGTTTTTTTGGCAAAGGTATTGGGGAAGGTATTTTAAAGGAAAAAGTTCCAGAAGCTCATACTGATTATGTAATGTCAGTCATAGCAGAAGAGTACGGAATTATATTAATTGCATTAATTATTTTAGTACTTTTATTTTTGATTATACGAATTTTTATATCAGCAAATAATTCAAATGATATTTTTAACAAAACCATATTAATAGGTTTGGGATGTTTGCTTATAGTGCAGTCTTATATTAACTTGGGAGTAACAATTAATATTTTGCCATCAACTGGAATGCCTTTTCCATTCGTAAGCTATGGCGGTTCTTCAATAGTAGGATCATGCTTTATTATTGGTATAATTTTATCGATAACTAGAAAGCAATTATAATGAAAAAAAAAATTCTGATTACTACAGGTGGAACAGGTGGACATATATTTCCAATGCTTGGTTTGCATGATTATTTAATTTCTAATAATTATGAAGTTTTTTTCGTAAGTGATTTAAGGGCAAAAAAATATTTGAACAATCAAATATTAAGTAAAACTAAAATTTTGAATGTTAATAGTCCCTTTAATGTGAAGGGTATTTTTAAAGTTTTTACAATAGGAAATTTATTATATTCAATAATTGTTTCTTTTTTTTTTTTAATTAAAAACAGACCTCATTTAGTGATTGGATCAGGTGGATATGCATCATTCCCTATCTTAATCGCATCAATACTTTTGAATGTAAAATATGTCTTGTATGAAACTAATTCAATTATAGGAAAGACGAATAAATTTTTTTATTTTTTTTGTAAAAAACTTCTTCTTGGATATGATAATAAAGAATTTCTATCTGAAAAGTATAGATCCAAGTCATTTTATGTTGGACAGATATTAAGAAGTAGTTTCTTAAATAAAAATTATACAAAGATAAATAACGACCAAAAAACCATTTTAATTATGGGTGGTAGTCAAGGTTCAGAATTTTTTAATAAAGTAATACCTAAAATATTTAATGAAATAAAAGATATTAATTTATCATTTAAAATTTATCATCAATGTAGGGAAAATGACTTAAACACGACCAAGGACATGTATAGCAGCCAACATAAAGTAGAAGTATTTAATTTTAAAAACAACATAGAGGAAATTATGAAAAAATCTGATTTAGCCATAACTCGATCTGGATCATCAAGTATTGCTGAAATGATTAATCTACATTTGCCATTTATAGCGATACCTTTACCAAATTCTCTAGATAATCATCAGTTTTATAACGCAAAATATTATAGTGATAAAAATTGTTGCTGGCTAATTAGGCAGCAAGATTTTTCATTTGAAAGTTTTAAAAAATTAATTATTGATATTTTTTCTTCTTCAAAAAAAGAATTAAATAATAAAATTTTTTCTATAAAACAGATAAAAGAAATTAATCCAATTAAAAATTTTGAAAAAGAAATTTTAGAATATTTAGAATAATGAATTTAAATTTTAATAAAAAAGATATTATTCACTTTATAGGTATTGGTGGAATAGGCATGAGCGGCATTGCGCTCATCCTTAAGCAAATGGGATATGAAGTTCAAGGAAGCGATATTTCCAAAAAAAATAAAAATATAGATCGTTTAAAAAAAAATAAAATTAAAGTTTTTAATTGTCATAAAGCTTCTAATATTAAGCAGTCTAAAATAATAGTAATTTCATCTGCAATAAAAAAAGAAAATCCAGAATTAATACAAGCAAATAAATTGAAAAATATTTTAATAATAAAAAGAGCAGATATGTTAGCTCATATTATTTCATTAAAAAAAAATATTGTAGTCTCAGGATCTCACGGAAAAACAACAATCACATCTTTGGTGTCTACTATTTTAAAAGATGCTCATTATAAACCTACTATAGTAAATGGTGGCATTATTAATTCGATGAATTCAAATGCAAACCTGGGTAATGGCGATTGGTCAGTAATTGAAGCTGACGAGTCAGATGGAAGTTTTTTAAAATTTAACAACACCCATGCTATTGTAAGCAATATTGATTTTGAGCATATGGATTATTACAAAAATTTTAATAATTTAAAAAATCAATTTAAAATTTTTTTAGAAAAAACTCCACTATTTGGAAAAAATATAATTTGTTTGGATGATAAAAATTTAAGAAAAATTAAAGCAAAAATAAAAAATCAAAATTTTATAACATATGGCTTTAAAAAAGAGGCTAATTTTATACCTCATAATATAAAATTTAAGGATATGAAAATTATTTTTGATCTTAAAATTAATTTAAAAAAACAAACAATAATTAAAAATATCACCCTAAACTTAATTGGAAAACATAACGTTTTGAACGCCACTGCATCAATTATTGCAGCTTTAAATATCGGAATTCCAATTTCTAAAATAAAAAAATCGTTAAAAAACTTTTCTGGCGTTCAAAGGAGAATGACAAAAATTTTAGATTATAAACAAAGATTAATATTTGATGATTACGCGCATCACCCAACTGAAATTGCCTCTGTACTTTCTGCTTGCAAGAGTAATTTCATGAAAAAAAGAATTATTTCAGTTTTTCAACCACATCGCTACTCTAGAGTTATTTCACTGTATAATGAATTTTCAAAATGTTTTGCTTTGTCAGATTTAGTTATTTTGTGCCCAATTTATGCTGCTGGAGAAAAATCTATGATATTTGATTTAAATAAATTTGCTAAAAATATTTCTGTTAAATCAGATGTGCCAATTGTTGTAATAAAAGATGAAAATAATTTAGAAATTTTTCTAAAAAAAAATTTAATTAAAAATGATATTGTTATCAGCATGGGAGCTGGAAATATAAGTTCATGGATTAGAAATATTTCTAAAAATATATTTGATGCAAAAATCTGGAATTAGTAAAATTGCAAATTACTTAAAAGATCAAATTAAATTAGATTATAATCTAAGCAAAAATTCTTGGTTTGGTATTGGTGGGAATTCTTCAATTTTTTTTCAACCTAAAAATAAAGAAGCACTCAAGTATTTTTTACTTAATTATAAAATAAAAAAAAATATTATAATCGGATCTGGTTCAAACATACTATTCAAAGAAACTAACAATAAAGATATTGTTATAAAATTAGGACCTGGTTTTACAAATATAAAAGAAATTAATGGAAAAATATTCGCTGAGTCTGCAGCATTAAAATCCAAGGTATCAGAATTTGCTTTAAAAAATTCTTATTCAAAATTTGAATTTATGTCTTGTATTCCTGGAACAATTGGTGGTGGTGTGATTATGAATGCTGGATGCTTTGGCTCTGAATTTAGTGATGTGATTGAAGAGGTTTATGCGATTACACTAAATGGCGATGAAATTATTTTAAAAAAAAGCGAGATAAAATTTGAATATAGAAAATCTAATATAAATGAAAATTTAATAATCCTTGGTGTTTTATTTGCTAAAACAAAAAAAAATAATTCTGATAAAATCCTAGAAAAAATAAATATATTAAAATCTAAAAAAAAAAAGAATCAACCTAGTTCTATCAAAACAGGTGGTAGTACATTTAAAAATCCAACTTACGGTACAAGTCTTAAGGCCTGGCAGTTAATAAAAAAATATAACTGTGATACATTAAGGTTTGGTAAGGCTAAATATTCATCCAAGCATTGTAATTTTATAGATAATACTGAAAAAGCATCCTCAGAAGAAATTGAACAATTGATTAAAGAAACCCAAAAAAAAATATTTTTACAATCAGGAATCAAGTTAGAGCTTGAAATTAAAATTATATGAAAAAAAAAATAATCTTATTGATGGGCGGGCCATCTAAAGAAAGAAGTGTCAGCATTTTATCTGGAAAAGCATGCTATAAGGCTTTAATTAAAGCAGGTTACGACGTAATAAAAATTGATCCTAAAAATAAAAATCTTAATTTTTATCAATATAATGCCAATTTAGCATTTAATGCCTTACATGGCCAGTTTGGAGAAGATGGAACCGTTCAAAAAATACTAGAGAAACAAAAAATACCTTATACTCACTCAGGTGTTAAGTCATCCCACGTAGCGATGGACAAAGTTAAATCAAAAATTTGTTTTATAAAAAATAATATTCTAACTCCTAAATATAAAATTATTAAAAAAATATTGGATCTTAAAAATAAGCTATCAAACAATAAGTTTGTTATTAAACCAATTAATGAAGGTTCAAGTGTTGGAGTATTAATTTATGATAATTATAAAAAAATAAATTTTATAAAAATAAAAAGTTTATTAAATAAATATAAAAAACTTCTTCAAGAAGAGTATATACCAGGTAAGGAAATACAAGTTGCCGTGATGGGGAAAAAAGCTTTAGGTGCTATTGAAATTCAACCATTAAGAAAATTTTATGATTTTAAAGCAAAATATAGTCACCAGGCTAAAACTAAACACATAATGCCAGCGCACATAAACAAAAATTTATATAAAAAAGTATTATCCATTGCCTTAAAAGCTCACAATGTTTTAGGCTGCAGAGGAGTTACACGATCTGATTTTAGAGTCATAAATAACAAAATATATATTCTTGAAGTAAACACTCAACCTGGAATGACTAATTTATCTCTTGTACCTGAAATCGCTTCATACAGAGGGATTTCATTCGATAAATTAGTAAAATGGATTGCTAAGGATGCTTCTATCAATCGTTAAAAAAGCAAAGTTTTTATTTATTTTATTTGTCTTATTAACTTTAACTACTTTTAACTTAAATTTAAGTAATTTTAATATACCCCTTTTTCAAATTAAGGAGGTTCATTTCAATAACACTAAATATTTTCAAGAAGAAATAAAATTTGATGCTTATGAGAATCTATTAAAAAAAAATTTATTTTTTTTAGATAAAATCAATATAAAAAATAAAATATTATTAAGTAAGTGGGTTGAAGAAGTTAAATTTAAAAAACAATTTCCTAATAAATTATTTATAGAAATCAAAGAATATTATCCAATTGCATATTTTAGAGATAATAATAATTTTACTTATTTAAGTAATAACTTTGAAATTATTAGTTCTAATAAAAATTTAATTGATTCTAATCTAGTCAAAGTTAGTTCCTATGTTGGTATAGTTAATTTTAAAAATTTATTTCAAGAATTAGTGCAATTTAAAAATATTCTATTTAAAATTACAGAGGCGCAGATGATTGCACCAAAAAGATGGAATTTATTACTCAATAATGATGTATTAGTGAAATTGGGTTACGAGGATAAATTGGAGCAATTTAAAATTTTAGAAAAAATAATAGAGAATAAAGAAAATTCTATTATTGATTTAAGGAATAGTAATAAAATTTATATTACATATAAGAATGATTGATTTAGATACACCTGTCGGAGTTTTGGATATTGGTTCAGAAACAAGTAAATTTATCATATTTTCTATATCTGGGAGTGATAACCAAGTTCAAATTTTAGCAAATACTACAATACATACCAAGGGAGTAAAGAAAGGTATAATATCTGATCTAGATAAACTTTCAGAAACAGTAAAAAAATTAATAGGAACAGCAGAAGAAAAATCCAAAACACAAATAAGCAAAATCTACATATCTATAAATCCTTTAAACTTTGCTTTTATTAGTTTTTGTCAATCAAAGTATATTGGTGATTCCGAAATAGATGAAAAAAATGATGTTCAATTTTTAGTTAATAGTGGGATAAATTTGTTTAAATCTAGTTATGAAGATAAAAAAATAATTCATGTTTTTAATTATAACTTAAGGTTAGATAAATTAAATTTAGTAGACAATCCATGCGGTTTGAATGCAGATAGTTTAGAAAATGATATGTCTATTATATGTTGCAATAAAAATATTTTTAAAAACTATCAAAAATTAATTAAGAAAAGTTATATTAATTCTGAAGATTTTATAAGTTCATCTTATTCATTAGCTTGCACTATTTATTATGAAAATTTACTTGCTGATATATTTTTGGTTATTGATTTTGGTCACGAAAAAACTTCATTAAGTATTTTTAAAAATGGGAATTTTATTTATTCTTCTTCCATTGCAATTGGATCTTGGCATATCACTAATGATATATCAAAATGTTTAAATTTAAGTTATGAAATTGCTGATAAGTTAAAAAAAGAATATGCATCTTGCATTCCGGAAAATTTTCAAGAAAATGGAAAGTTTCTGGATATAGATAATGACCAAGTAAAGTCTTTTAAAAAAGTTTCTAATAATATTTTAAATAAAATTACAAATTCTAGAGCTGAGGAAATTATAGATTTAATTAATAATGAAATTTCATCGTTAAATTTAGGTAATTCAACCTTTAATAAAATTATTTTTACAGGTAAAGGTAGCAAGCTAAAAGGTTTTCAGGAGCTATTAATAAAAAAGACAAAAATTAAAACATTATTATTTGAAAAATTTTCACTGAAAGTAAAATCTGACAATAATTTTATAGACGATTATGATGTTTGTTTATCAATTATTTCTTTATTGCAAAATAGATACAAATCAGAAATTACAACGCAAAAAAAACAAAAAAATAGTTTTTTCGATAAATTTTACACAATATTTAAATAAAAAAAAGATTTGAACTGAAACATTTCTTGAATCGATTATTTATGATTTAAAATATATTTCACTTAAAGTGAAAATATTTCAAAAAACATTAAATAAAAAAGTAACTTTTAAGGGCATTTCGTTACATGCTGGAGAGGTCACTACAATTAACTTGCTACCAGCAAAAATTAATCAAGGAATTATTTTTAAAAGAATTGATTTAAAAAATAGCAAACCCACACTCGCTACGTGGAACAATGTTAAAGTGGCTAATCTTTGTACTATGATAAAAAATTCCAAAGGGGAGAGTGTTAGTACTATAGAGCATTTAATGTTTGCTTTGTACGCTTTAGAAATAACAAATGTTACTATAGAGGTTGATGGACCAGAAATACCTATTTTAGACGGCAGTTCACTTTTGTTTATACAAGAATTAATTACATCTGGCATAAGCGAGCAAAAAACTGAGATGCCGGAATTAATAATCAATAATTCAGTTGAAGTAGTTGAACAAAATAAATTTATTAAATATGAACCAAATCAAAATAAATATTTAGAGATTGATTATACATTGGATTATAAAGACCAATTAATTAAAAAACAAAGAAAAGTAGTTAAAAACATTCAAAATAGTTACAAAGAAATTTATAATGCTAGAACTTTTTGTCATCAAGAAGATTTAGAGAAAATTTTTGCGATGGGTCTTGCCAAAGGAGGCTCTCTAGATAACGCTATTGTTATATCTGGAAAAAAAGTCTTAAACCAAGAAGGCCTGAGATATAAAGATGAATTTGTCAGACATAAAATTTTAGATTGTGCTGGAGATTTATATCTATCAGGTTTTTTTATAAAAGGTAAAATTACGTGCAATCAAGGGGGGCATGAACTTACGAATAAATTATTACAAAAAATTTTATCTAATCCAAAAAATTATACTATTAACAATATGGAAAAATCTTTAAAAAAAAAATTAATTACTACGGCCAAGCCAAATATAAGTTATAAAGTTGCAATATAAATTTACAAATTGTCTGAAAAAAAATTATAATAAATGAAAAATTTTTCCGTTACTATTATTTTAATATTAGCATCCTTTTTTTTAATTAATTGCTCTTCTAAAAACGAAAATTTAATTAAACCAAAAAAAACAATACCCTTAGAATTACTGTATAAAGAAGCGTATAAAAATTTTGAACAAGGAAAATATCAAGATGCAGTAGAATTATTTCAAGAAGTGGAAAAAAATTATGGTTATACAGAGTGGGCGGCAAAAGCTTTGCTACTTAAATCATATATTTATTATGATTCATCAAGATACGTTGAGGCCCTAGAAAATTTAAAAAATTTTAAAAAACTATATTCAGGAAATTCAGAATTAGCATATGTGGAATATTTAATTGCAATTTGTTTATTTGAGCAAATTAATATTAGCGCAAGAGATCAAACAAATACCAGATTGTCATTTCAACAGTTCAATAAAGTTATAAAAAATTATCCAAATACGCCATATGCCGAAGATTTGAAGCTAAAATTAGATTTAATTAATGATCAATTGGCTGGTAAAGAAATGTATGTAGCAAGATACTATCAAAAAAGAGAAAAATGGTTAGCTGCATTAAAAAGATTAACAAATATTTTAGAAAAGTATCAAACAACAATTTATATCGAAGAGGCTTTGCATAGAATGGTAGAAATACATTATAAAATTGGAAATATTGAAGCTGCTAAAAAATATGCCTCTATCTTAGGATACAATTTTAATGACAGTGATTGGTTTAAAAAGTCGTACACAATTGTAGTAGATAAGGATTTTGTAGTTCAACAAAAAAACACAAAAAAAACATTAAGAGAAAAACTTAAAGCATTAATTAATTAGTAATTTAATGATTAATAATATTAATGATTATAATAAAAAAATTAAATTACTTAAAATTTTTGATAAAAATTATTATGATTTAAACAAACCAAAGATCAGTGATGCTGAGTACGATTTATTAAAAAAAGAAATTCTTGACTTTGAACAAAAAAATAAAAAATTAAATTTAAATTTTGCTTCTAATAAGGTTGGATTTTCTCCATCCAAAAAATTTTCAAAAGTTTTGCATACAGAAAAAATGCTATCTTTAGATAATGCATTTGACCTAAGCGATATTGAAAATTTTTATAAAAAAATAAAAAACTATTTAAGCTTTCACCTTGATGATAATATTTTATTAACAGCAGAACCTAAGATTGACGGTATTTCTGCATCTTTATTTTATAGTAATGGTATTTTAGCAAGAGGTTTATCGAGAGGGGACGGTGAATATGGAGAGGATATTACAGAAAATTTAATGACGATTAATGATATACCAAAAAAAATTGAAATAAAAAATTTGCCATCATCTTTTGAGGTTAGGGGTGAGGTATATATTGGAAAAAAAGATTTTGAAAAATTAAAAGATAATTTTGCAAATCCTAGAAATGCTGCAGGAGGTTCTTTGCGGCAAAAAGATTCAAAAAATACTGCTAAAATCCCTTTAAAATTTTTTGCTTACTCTACAATTCAAAAAAATCAAAATATTTGCAAAACTCAAATTGAATTTTTAGATTTTTTAAAAAAATGTAAATTTAACATTAATCCTTTATCCACCGTAGTAGAAAATATTTCACAGCTAGAAAAAAATTATAAAAAAATCGAAGCTTTAAGGTCTTCTCTTGATTATGATATTGATGGCTTGGTTTATAAAGTAAATGATTTTAGCTTGCAGCAAAGATTGGGGAATTTGTCGAATAGTCCAAGATGGGCAATCGCTCATAAATTTTCAGCTGAAAAAGCATTTTCAAAAATTATTGATATTGAAATTCAGGTAGGAAGAACAGGAGCATTAACGCCAGTGGCAAAAGTCGATCCGGTAACCGTTGGTGGAGTGGTTGTTTCTAACGCAACATTGCATAATGAGGATGAAATAATAAGAAAAGATATACGTATTGGAGATGTTGTTTGTATTCAAAGAGCTGGAGATGTCATTCCCCAAGTATTGTATGTGGAAAAAAACAAAAGAACTAAAGATAGCAAACCTTATGCGTTTCCAAAAAAATGTCCCTGCGGAAACGATACTGTTAAAGAATTTAATTCTACAACTAAAAAAATGGATGCGGTTAGAAGATGCCCAGACATAGCTTACGAGTGTCCATTTATGGCCAAAGAAAGATTAAAGCATTTTGTTTCAAAAGAGGCTTTAAATATAGATGGGCTAGGAAAAAAAGTTATAGATAATTTTTGGCAATTAAATCTTATAAAATTTCCTTCTGACATTTTTAATCTTAATTATGATCATATAAAACAACTTGATGGCTGGGGAGACTTGTCTTGTAATAACTTAAAGCAAGCTATTGAATTAAGCAAAAATATTACTCTAGAAAAATTTATTTATTCCATTGGTATTCGTCATATTGGACAGGAAAACGCAAAAATTTTAGCAAGTTATTTTAAAAATATAAAAAACTTTGAAAAATTATTTGATAGTAAAAAAATTACAGAAGAACTATCAAATTTAAGAGAGATTGACGGTATTGGCGAAACCCAAATTAATGCCTTAAATAATTTTTTTTCAAACAATAAGAATACTGAAGTGATCAAGAAACTAGTGCATGCATTAAAGATTAAAAGTTTTGAAAAAATTACCTCAGGAATTTTTGCTAATAAATTACTAATGTTTACTGGAGGTTTTTCTAAAATGAGTAGATCTGAAGCAAAATCAATTGCAGAATCTCAAGGAGGAAAAGTATTGGGTAGCTTAAGTAAAAAGCTAAATTATTTAGTGGTAGGAAACTCAAAACCAACTAATTCTAAAATAGAAAAGGCTAAAGAAATTGGTATTGAAATTATTGATGAAGAAAAGTGGTATAAATTATTAAATAGGTGAACAAATTTTCTGTAAAAAAATTAATTCTCTTTTATTCATAAAATTTTTAAGATTTTCATAAACTTTAGTATGATAATTATTAATATAATTTATTTCTTTTTTATTTAAAATTTTTTTGTTAATTAAGTTTCTATCGTATGGAACCATAGATAAATCTTGAAATCGTAATTTATCTTTATTTTTTTCTACAAAAATTAAATTTTCAATTCTTATTCCAAATTTTTTTGTTTTATAAAAGCCAGGTTCATTTGAAATAATCTGTCCTTCAAAAAAATAATTTTTACTTTTACTAGAAATAGCAGGTGGGGATTCATGAACATTTAAAAAATATCCAACGCCATGACCTGTAGAATGAGGATAATTTAAATTAATTTTTTTAATATATTTTCGAGCGGCAAAATCAATTGCTTTTCCTTGGGTAGTTTTTTTTAGATTAAAATTAACAACTGCTAAATGACCTTGCAAAACTTTTGTGTAAATATTTTTAACTATCGTATTTGGTTTTCCTATTGTGATAGTTCTGGTTATATCTGTTGTACCAAGTTTATACTGACCTCCTGAGTCAACTAAGTACAAACCTTTTTTAAATGTTAAGTTGGAGTTTGAGTTAGCATTATAATGAATAATCGATGCATTTTTTCCAAATGCTGAGATAGTAGGAAAGCTAGGGTTTAAATAATGATTATTATCTTTTCTTAATTTTTCTAATTTATTTTGCGCTTTTATTTCATCAATTTTATTAAGCGGATACGAATGTAGCCAGTACATAAATTTTATCAATGAAGATCCGTCTAATATATGTGCTATTTTTGAGTTTGCAATTTCAACTGAATTTTTTTTTGACTTAAGAAAATAAATAGGATCATTTTTAAATATAATTTTTATTTTATTAGATATAAAAAAATTAATCATATCTTGAGATATGGTATTTTGATCTAATAATATTTTTTTTGAAATATTTTTTTGTATAAATTTTTTCATATTTGTCAAATTTACAAATTGAACATTTGTTTGATAAAATTTTTTAATATCATTTGAAATTTTTTTAATTTCACAAAAAACTATTACTTTGTTTTTTTTTAAGAGTGCCTGCGCATTTAATATTGGAGAATATTTTAGATCATGACCTCTAATATTTAATAGCCAACATATATTTTCATTGGATGAGATAAAATATTCTCGCTTTTCACCTATATTTAAATATTTTCTTACTTTATTAAGTTTAAGTAAATATTTTTCACCAGTAAATTTTTCGTCTAATAAGAATGCTTTTCTAATAATAGTTTTTTTTTTAACAATCATCTTTGTGAGAATATTTTCAACACAAATAAGATTTATATTATTATTCTTAAATTTTGTAATTTCCGAGTATTTAAATAATTTTGGATCAAAACCTATTCTTAAATTTTTTAATATCTGGAATATTTTTTTTTTAAAAATATCAATTATTACAAAGTTTTTTCCCGATTCTTTTTTTGCTTGTTCTAAGTATCTTCCATCAACAAACAAATAATTTTTATTTTTTAAAATAATTCCCAGTCCAGCAGAGCCAGTAAAATTACTAATTATAGATAATAGATTATCTTCTTTTTGTGTGAATTCATTAAAAAAGATATCGTTTTTGGGAATGATATATCCGTCAAGATTATTTAAATATAAATATTTTTTTATTTGTTGTAATTTATTCATGATCAAATTGTTTTAAATACTTATCAATTACTTTTTTTTCTCCAGAATCTTTAAAATTAATTAATAATTTGTTTCCATCAATATGAATTACTTTGCCTTTTCCAAAAGTTTCATGCTCTACACCTTGACCAATTTTAAAATTAGTTAAATTATTTGTATAATTTATTGTTTTTATCTTTTCTTTTTCCTGCAAGTATCTTTTCCAACCAGGACTTTTTTTTTCCTCCATAAAATTAAAATCTTGACTGAATTCAAAGTCTTGATCGTTATCTTTTGCAGTTTCGTTAATTTCTAAATATTGTTTATCTAACTCATCAATAAACCTTGAAGGCATAGAGGGCATCCAGTCATTCGAATTGTTATTTCCATAATATTTTCTATTATTAGCAAACGATATAAAAAGTCTTTGTTTAGCTCGAGTTAAAGCAACATAGGCTAGCCGTCTCTCTTCTTGAACTGCCTGATCTCCTTTTTCTTCAATAGATTTTTGGTGAGGAAATAGACCTTCCTCCCACCCAGGAAGAAAAACACAGTTAAATTCTAATCCCTTTGCCGCATGTATTGTCATTAAATTTATTTTCTCACCTTCCCATTCTTCATCAATAGAGGTTTGAAGAGAGATATTTTCTAAAAATTCAACTAAATTGCTATAATTCTTCATCGATGCTCTAAGTTCTTTTAAGTTTTCTAATCTTGCTTCTGCTTCTGGACTTTTTTCGTTGATAAGCATTTGTGTATATCCAGACTCATCTAACACACGCTCTAAAAGTTGAACATGATCTAATTGTTCTGAGAGTTTTGTCCAAGTTTTAACTAATTTTATAAATTGTTTTAAGCTTTCTTTTGTTTTAGGCTTTAATTCATCTTCATTTAAAATTTCATCTGCAGTCTCAAATAAGTTTTTATTTCTTGTTCTGGATAGGTCATGTAATTTTTTTAATGTGCTGTCACCAATAGATCTTTTGGGATTATTTATTATTCGTTCAAATGCTAAATCATCATTTTTTTGCTGAATTAATCGTAAATAACATAGTGCATCTTTGATTTCAGCGCGTTCATAAAATTTCATACCTCCAATCACTCGATAAGGTAATCCAATTTTAATAAATCTTTCTTCAAATTCCCTTGTTTGAAAAGCTGCTCTAACTAAAATTGCAATATCATTTAGCGAAAAATACTTTATTAATTCTTTTTCTATAATATCAGAAATACCAGTAGCCTCATCTCTTCCATCGCTAAAAGAGTTTACTCTAACCTTGTCTCCATCCTTTAAATCAGACCAAATTTTTTTCCCCAATCGATCATCATTATTAGATATTAAAGATGATGCAGTATTAATAATATTTTTGGTAGATCTATAATTTTGCTCCAATTTAACAATTTTAGTATTAGTAAAGTTTTTTTCAAATTCTAAAATATTTTTTACTTCAGCTCCTCTCCAGCTATAAATGGATTGATCATCATCACCAACCACGCATATATTTTTAGAGTCATTAGTTATTAAATTTAGCCATAAATTTTGAACATAATTTGTATCCTGATATTCATCAACTAGGATATATTTAAAGTTTTTTTTAAAGCTTTCTTGAATTTCTTTAAAGTTTTTAAATATAGTTACGCAGTGTAAAATTAAATCTCCAAAGTCGACACAGTTCATTAATCTTAATCTTTCTTGATAAATTTTGTAAATTTTTAGAGCATTAATTTTTGAATAATCAGAGGAATTGATTTTTACATTAGCTGGTAACAACGCTTTGTTTTTCCAGTGATCAATAAGATACGCAATCAATTTCGGAGGATTTTTCTTAATATCAATATTTTCAGCTGCTAAAATATTTTTTATTAGTTTTAATTGATCAAGAGTATCCAATATTGTGAAGCTTGGCTTTAAGCCTACGGCTTCAGCATGTTTGCGTAGAATTTTGTTACTTATAGAATGAAATGTACCAAGCCACGGAATAGAGTTTGATTTGTTATTGGTAAGTTTTAAGACTCTCTCCCTCATTTCATTGGCAGCTTTATTAGTAAAGGTGACACAGAGAATTTGATTACCAAAACATTTTTTGTCTTTAATTAATTGTGCAACTCTTGTTGTTAATACTTTGGTTTTGCCTGAGCCTGCGCCAGCAAGAATTAATAAAGGACCTTCGGAATGTAATATTGCCTCTTTTTGTTGAATATTGAGCGCATTTAAGTAGTTTGACGCAGATTCATTCATAAATATTAATTAAATTATTAGTAGCCAAATACAATAAGAAAAATGAAAAAAAATATATTTAAAATAAATTTATTTTTAAAATTGTTGATATTTATTTTTTTATTTTTTTTGAGCGTTTTAAGCTTTCCATTGTTAATCAATTTTGAAACTAAAAAAAGTTTTTATGAAGAGATTATATCCCAAGCTTTACATGACAATGTTAAAATTGAAGGAAAAATTGATTACTCATTTTCTCAAGGACCAAAAATTCACTTTGAAAATTTAATTTTTGAAAATAGTAATCAGCAATTAAATGGAAACATTAATTCATTAGCCGCTCTAATTAACCCTTTAGATTTTTTTACAAATAAAATTAAATTTCATAGAATATATATAGAAAAAGGATCACTATCTGTAACTCAAAACTATATAAATTCTTTTATTGTTCAAAATCATTTGTTAAAAAAATTAAATTTTAAAAATATTGATATAAAAATTTATAATAATTTTTCTGAAATTCAATTTGACAATAGCAGTGGCAACTTACAATTTAGCAAAAATCAACTGAATTTTATAAAATCACAAGGTGATTTCGGAACGTTAAAGTATGATTTTCTTTTTCAAAATGAAAAAATACGATTTGAAATGCCAGAAATAAAATTTAACATTATTTATAATATTAATAAAATTAATAAGACACCCGTAATTCAAGTTCAATACGCAAATGAAATTTTATTTCCACAATTTAAAAATATATCAGCCAAGTCTGAAATTAATTACAAACCTAATTTAAAAAAAATAAATTTTAATAATATTATAGTAACTTCAAGTATTTTTAGTGGAAACGGAAGTATTGAATTACTTTATGAGCAAGATTTATTTACTAGGTCAAAGTTTAGTTTTTATAGAACAAATTTTAATAATCTAGAATTAAAAAAACTATCAAATTTTTTTCAAAAAAATTTATTTTTAATCTCAAATAATATTAATGCTAGTATTGAAATAGAGTTAAGTAATATAATTTTATATAAAAATTACTTTGACAATATTAAATTATACATTTCATTTGAAAATGGAGATATAATTTTACACAATATAGATTTTGCTTCGGACAAAAATTTTTTATCTATTAAAGGGAGAATTATCAAAGATAACAACGACAGACTAATGTTTTTTGAGAGCAAATTTAAAACTGAAGATCTTAAAAAACTATGCGTGCAGATTTGTAAGTCAAAAATACAAAAGAATAAAATTGAGGTTGATTTTGTTGGAAGTTTTAATATTGGTAAATCCAAGTTTAATCTTGATCAAATAAAAGGTTTAAATAGTTTTGCAAAAGCTGATTTAAGTACAATTAATACCAGCTTGAACAAATTGATTGATGGTAATTTTGAAAAAGCTTTGTTTTTAGATAATTATTTGAGCTTATTCTAGCTCGGGTGTGTCATTTTTTTTGGATTCATGATTTCAGCGTATTCTTTCTCTGAAATTAATCCAGTTTTTAAAGTTTCTTCTTTTAAATTGGTTCCATTTTTGTGCGCTGTTTTCGCTATTTTACTTGCGTTATCATATCCAATTTTTGGAGCAAGTGCCGTGACTAGCATAAGAGATTCATTTAAAAGTTGATTTATTTTTTTGTGATTTGCCTTGATACCTTTGACGCAAAAATCAACAAAACATTTCACAGAGTCTGCCATGATGTCAATTGATTGCAATATATTATAGGCAATGAGTGGTTTGAAAACATTTAATTCAAAATGACCATGAGATCCTGCCATGGTAATACCATTGTGATTTCCTATAACTTTAACACAAACCATTGTGACTGCTTCACATTGGGTAGGGTTAACTTTTCCAGGCATAATTGATGAGCCAGGTTCATTTTCAGGTAAAATTAATTCTCCATATCCTGCTCGTGGGCCAGATCCTAAAAATCTAATATCATTTGCAATTTTCATTAAAGCAACCGCAGATGTATTTAGTGTCCCAGAAAAATTAACAATAGAATCATGAGCAGCCAATGCTTCAAATTTATTTTTTGCAGTATGAAATGGTAGTTTTGTAATTTTTTTTATTTCTGCTGCAATTTTTTTGTCCCATCCTTTTCTGGAATTAATGCCTGTGCCAACCGCAGTTCCGCCTTGCGCAAGGGGATAAATTTCTAATAACGCTCTATTGATACGTGCAATACATTTAGAAATTTGCATATGATAACCTGAAAATTCTTGTCCAAGTGTCAAAGGAGTTGCATCTTGCAAGTGAGTTCTTCCAATTTTGACAATATTTTTAAATTCATTCATTTTTTTTGCTAATGCTTTTTCTAAACTTTGCATAGCTGGTAATAATTTTTTTTTTGTTTCTAGAGCAATTGCTATGTGCATTGCAGTTGGAAATGTATCATTAGTTGATTGAGCCTTATTTACATGATCATTGGGATGAACAGGGTTTTTACTTCCCATTTTACCACCAAGCATTTCAATAGCTCTATTAGCAATCACTTCGTTGACATTCATATTTGTTTGTGTTCCCGAACCTGTTTGCCAAACTCTTAGTGGAAAATTATCATCTAATTTTCCTGCAATAACTTCTTCAGCCGCTTTAATGATCGCTTTTGAAACTTTAGGAGTAATATCTTTATATTTTTCATTTACAATTGCAGCTGCTTTTTTCACAATTGCTATTGAGTGAATAAGTTCAATTGGAACTGCAACTTTTCCAATTTTAAAAAACTGTAATGATCTTTGGGTACCAGCACCCCAGTATTTGTCGTTTGGTACTTTGATTTTTCCGAAACTATCTGATTCAATTCTTGATGCCATAAAGCTAACTATATATCATTTTATTTGTTATTTATTAATAAGTTTTATGAATATTTTAATCATTGGAGCAACTTTTGGAATAGGAAATGCTCTTGCAGAAAAATATAGCGATCAATGTGAAAACTTAGTTTTGCTTGGCAGAACAGAAGCAAGATTAGCTCAATTACAAAAAGATTTCGCTAACAAAAAAGCAAGAATTTTAACTGAGATTTTGGATGTTACTCAGGAAGAGGATTGTCAAAAAAAATTAACTAGCCTGATCGAAAAAATATCTAAATTAGATAAGGTTATTTATTGCTCTGGTTATTACGAGCCAGATAAAACCTTTGAAATAAATTTAAAACTTTTTAAAAAAACTATGGATATTAATTTTATTGGGCTGATCAATGTTTGTTCAGTAATTTTGCCTTTATTTCAAAAACAGAGATCAGGTCATTTAGCCGTGGTAAGTTCTTTGGCTGGCTTTGGAGGGTTGCCAAATTCATCTTCGTACGGACCTAGCAAGGCAGCTATGATGAACTATATAGAATCGATTAAAATTGATTGTGATAAGTTTAATATCAAAACTAGTATTATTAATCCTGGTTTTGTTAAATCAAGGCTAACAGAAAAAAATACTTTTGATATGCCTTTTTTAATGAGCGCTGATAAGGCTGCAGATATCATTGTAGATGGTTTAAAAAAAGAAAAGTATGAAATTACTTTCCCTTTACCGATGAAAATTTTATTTAAGATTTTAAGAATTTTACCTAGAAATATTTATTTTAAGATTGTTAAGTTGATAACAAAATCTTAACCATTATAAATAGTAAAATATATCATTCCAAGTATCAATAAGTTAGCTGCAACGATTGCAGAAACTGTTTTAGAAAAAAAATTAGATTCTTTTTTAATTTCAATAGGATCAACTTTTGCTGGTTTTATAAGTTTCATAATAATTTCCTCTTTTGTTAATAAAATTTTATTTTTAAATTGTGACAATCATTTGATGAAACTATGTTTTTAAAGGCGCAGTATATCTGCGCCTTTATATAAATGTTTAATTACCCAAGTAAATTTAGAGCTTCTTTAAGAAGTTTTTCAGACTCTTCTTCGTCTCCGTTTTTCAGAGCATCCTCTGCTTGAACTCTTAAAGATTTAATATCTTTTAGTTCTTCAGCTGAAAGCTGTTTAGACTCAGATATTTTTTGATCTACTTGCTTCATTAGCTGAGTAGCATTTCCTGCCGCCAAAGCTGCTGAAGTAAATAAAAAGCAAGACAACATTAGTGCCAATACTTTTTTCATGGTATTTCCTTTGTTAATTGTTAGTGAGGAGCTAGATAATCTTTAATTAAGGCGGATTAGGATGGAATTATGTTTAATCTAAGACTTATTCAAAGAATCTAAGATATCTTTTTTCAAGTCTTCTAGATTTTCCAGCCCAATAGATAGCCTTACAAGATTTGGTGTAATACCAAGACTAATTCTATCTTTTTCTCCTAAAACCTTGTGGGTTGTAGTGGTTGGATGAGTAACTAATGATTTAGTGTCACCAAGGTTATTAGAAATATCGAAGATTTTTAAGTTTTTAATAAATCTAAAAGCTTCTTTTTTTGATCCTTTAATTCTAAAAGATATCATGGTTCCACCAGCTGACTGTTGTTTTTTAGCTAAAGCGTATTGTGAAAAAGATTTAAGACCAGGATAAAATACTTTTTCAACTTTTTTATGTTTTTCTAAAAACTCGGCAATATTTTGTGCTGTATGAGATTGAGAATGAACTCTAATTTTTATTGTTTCCATACTTTTTAATAGTACCCATGCATTAAATGGACTAATACAAGGACCAGTATGTCTTAAAAAAGGTTTTAAAATATCTTCTTTAAATTTTTTAGTACAACAAATTGCTCCTCCCATTGCTCTACCTTGACCATCAATATGCTTTGTTCCGGAATAGATAATAATATCTGCACCAAATTTAATAGGTTGCTGCAGAACGGGTGAAGCAAAAATATTATCTACAATAGTTGTTATTTTATTTTTTTTAGCAATTAAGCAAACTTGTTTTATGTCTATAATTTCTAAACAAGGATTTGAAGGTGACTCAAAAAAGAAAATTTTGGTATTTTTTTTTACAGATTTTTTCCATTCATTTAAATTTGTTCCATTAACAAATGTTACTTCAATACCAAATTTTGGAAGAATATCTTTTAAAATATATCGGCAAGATCCAAAAAGGGCTGAAGCTGAAACGACATGATCTCCAGCTTGTAATTGACACATCATCGATCCAAAAACAGCAGCCATACCGCTTGCTGTAGCAAAGCAGCTTTCTGAACCATCAAGCAGAGCAAGTCTTTGCTCAAACATTTCTATAGTTGGATTGGCATACCGTGTGTACTGAAAGCCTTTTTGTTTTCCTAAAAAAATTGCCTCGGCTTGTTCTGGCGAGTCATAAACAAATCCAGAATTTAAAAAAATAGCTTCTGATGTTTCTTTAAAGTTAGATCTAGTTAGGCCACCCCTAACTAGATTTGTTTCTAACTTAAATTTTTTTTTCAATTAGCTTACCCTTAATTCTTTTGCGGCATTAACCATTTTAGTTAATGCATCAATCGTTTCTGGCCACCCTCTAGTTTTTAGTCCACAATCTGGATTAACCCATATTCTTGATGGATCAATTAGCTTAGATGCTTTTTCTATAAGGATCTTCATTTCATCTTGAGATGGAACGCGTGGTGAGTGAATGTCATAAACGCCAGGTCCAACTTCATTTGGATATTTAAACTTTTCAAAAGTTGTCAGAAGTTCCATTCTAGATCTAGAGGTCTCAATAGAAATAACATCTGCATCTAATGCTGCAATTGAATCGATAATGTCCTCAAACTCCGCGTAACACATATGTGTATGAATTTGCGTTTCATCTTTAACGACTGCAGCTGATATTTTAAAGCAATCAACAGACCAAGAAAGGTAATCTTTCCAATCTTTTTTCTTTAATGGAAGCCCTTCTCTTAGTGCTGGTTCGTCAATTTGGATCATTCGAATTCCATTTTTTTCAAGATCCTCAACTTCATCCCTAATTGCAAAACCAATCTCTTGGGCTGTAAATTTTCTTGGTTGATCATCTCGAACAAATGACCATTGTAAAATGGTAATAGGTCCAGTTAACATTCCTTTCACAATTTGCTTTGTTTGTTCCTGAGCAAATTTTGACCATCTAACAGTCATTGGTTTGGGTCTGGATACATTACCAAAAATAATGGGAGGTTTTACGCAACGTGATCCATAGCTTTGAACAAATCCACTTGAAGTAAAAGTGAATCCTTTCAGTTGTTCACCAAAATATTCTACCATGTCATTACGTTCAAACTCTCCATGAACAATAACATCTATTCCGATTGATTCCTGTTTTCTAATAGTATCAATTGTTTTTTCCTCTAGGAACTTTTCATAACTTGTTTCATCAAGTTCCCCACGTTTAAATTTAGCTCTTGCTTGCCTGACATCAGTTGTCTGCGGAAATGAGCCAATAGTTGTTGTGGGATATTTTGGAAGAGAAAAAATATTTTTTTGAATTTTTGCTCTATCTACATAACTAGATTTTCTCTCTGTAATAGATTTATTAATTGTTTTAATTCTATCTTTAACAGCATTATCATGAATTAGTTTTGAAGTTTCTCTATCATGAATATCTGCAGCATTGTTGTCCAAAGCTTCCTGATGAGATCCTTCATTAATAAAACCCTTAATAACATTAAGCTCCAGCAATTTTTGTTTTGCAAAAGAAAGCCATCTTTTGATTTCAACAGGAACTTTTTGTTCTAATTCTAGATCATATGGGGAATGAAGCAGGGGACAAGAAGAAGCAATAATTACATCATTAGAAATATTATCTTTTATGAAATTAATTTTTTCTTGTAAATTTGTTTTCCAAACATTTCTTCCATCTACCAATCCTAAGGAAAGTTTTTTATTTGAGTTTTTGACATATTCCTTATTTTTGCTGCCTCTGACCAAATCTAAATGCACAACATCTACATTACTTTCAAAAACTTGATTTTTTACATCTTCATTTAGATCTTCAAAGTAAGTCGCTAATAAGATTTTGCAATTTCCAGCAGCACCTTTAATTTGATTAAGCGTATCTTTAATCTTTGATACAACATTAGAGTCTAAGTCTTTTACTAGAATTGGTTCATCAATTTGTATCCACTCAGCTCCCAATTGAGAAAATTTTTCAACAATTTGCTTATAAATTGGTAAAATTTTATCTAATAAATTGATGGTATTAAATCCATCAATGCCTTTAGCTAAAAGAAGAAATGTTAGAGGACCAAGAATAATAGGCTTAGTATCAAAACCAGCTTGCTTAGCTTCTTCATACTCTTCAAATGGTTTATTAGAACTTAATTTAAAAGTTTGTTCTGCAGAAAGTTCAGGAACTAGATAATGATAGTTTGTATCAAACCATTTTGTCATTTCTAATGCAGGAACATCCAAGTCTGCAGTTTGTGAACCCCTTGCCATTGCAAAGTAAGTTGTAAGATTTACTTCCTGTCCATCCCACTTATATCTTTTAGGAACAGCTCCTAATAAACAAATTGCATCCAGTACTTGGTCATAAAATGAAAAATCATTTGAAGAAATTAAATCCACACCAGCACTTTTTTGCGTTTGCCAATTCTGTTTGCGTAAATTTTTAGCAACATTGTGTAAATCTTGCTCTTGAATTTCACCTTTCCAAAATTGCTCCAGGGCTTTTTTTAATTCTCTTTTTGGACCTATTCTAGGATAACCAATTGATGCGACTTGTATCATGCTCTTACTTCTCCTTTATTTTGTTCATTATTTAAATTGCTCTGCAAAGACAAAAGCCTTGAACACACAGCAAAAGTTAATTCATATTTATTTAATGTATAAAAATGAAATTCATTCACTTCTTCTTTTTTTAGTTTTTTAACTAAATCACTAGCTAAACTTGCTCCTACAAACTGCTGTACTTCTGGTGTTTGATCTAAATTTGTAAATTCACTTGCTACCCATTCAGGAATAGAAGCTCCACACATAGCACTAAAATTTTTTATTTTTTTAAAATTAGAAATTGGCATAATTCCTGGTATTAAAGGAACTTTTATTCCTGCTTTCATCACTTCATCCCGGTATCGGAGAAATACATCTTTATCAAAAAAATATTGTGTAATGATTTTATCAGCTCCTGAGTCTATTTTTCTTTTTAAGTTATCAATATCATCTTGTTTATTTTTTGAGTCAGGATGAATTTCTGGGTAACCTCCAACCGCAATATCAAAATTTGCTAATTTTTTTAATCCTAAACACATATCTGCAGCATTGATGTAGCCGTTTGGATGGGGTACGTATTTTTTATTTGCTTCCCTAACATCACCTCGCAAAGCTACAATTTTGTTTATACCTTTTTCAAACCAACCAAGTGCCAAATCATTTATCTCTTCTTTTGACATATCTACACAAGTTAGATGACCTGCTACCGGTACAAGAGAGTCTTTGCCTATTTTTTTGACAAAAGAATCGCTTTTTAATCGCTCTCCACCACCAGCACCAAAAGTTACTGAAAAAAATTCAGGATTAAAATTTTCTAATTTTTTTAAACTATCCCAAGCCTGCTCTTCTGCAGCAGAGTTTTTTGCAGGAAAAAATTCAAAGCTTAATTTCAAATCAACTTTTTTCATAATTTTTATGAACAAATTTTCGGCAGTTTTAAATGGAGTTTCCAAAAAAAAACCACCGGCTAGAGCGGTGGTTACAATCGCTTTAGCTGGTTTTATAAAGCGCCCGCAATTTGAACTAAATCAGCGCTGCTAACTTTAAATAATAATTGAATTAAAAAGTCAATATTTAATGTTTATGATTGTGCGATCCACCAAGACCACAAGGCATAGAAATATTACTAGAATTATCATCTCCACTTTTGTGAAACAAAGGATTGTATGCAACCCCTCTATTGTCGTGATCCATAAGCGCTAGCACTATGATTAAAATTAAAAACAAACAGTATAGAATATTTTTCATTAGTAGAAATATTTCCTAGCTTTAACGCCATAAATAGAGCCAATAAATGCAAATAAAAACCAAACCCAGCCGTGCACACTTCCAGAAGCTATGCCGCTAAATAAGGCTCCTACGTTACATCCAAAAGCCAATCTTGCGCCGTAACCCATTAAAAAACCTCCGATTACTGCAGCAAAAAATAATTTTGAATTTACATTTGATTTATTGGAAAATTTTCCAGCCAAATTTACAGCTATCAAAGCTCCAAGAATAATTCCCAAATTAGATACAGTTGTTGGATCTGCAAGAACGCTATTTTCTAAAGCAGTGCTAGGGTAGGACAATTGCCAAAAATCCCACTGAGCAACATTGATACCAATGATATTTGCAATTTTGGCTCCCCACAATCCAAAAGCAAACGTTACAGACCAAGGATGACCTGCAGCATGTAGCATAAAAAAATTTAATATTGCCAAAAGAATAGCACCTAAAAATAAAGGCCAAGGTCCTTTGATTAAATTAAAATTAGATGCTTTGAAAATATCTAAATGATTTATTTGTGTGTTACGCTTTGACTCCAAATAAGAGAAAAAAATATATAACAACACTAAGAAACTAAGTTGCATCCCAATATTTTCATATGAATTAAATTTATCCAGCAACGAAATTGCACCAAGGGATGGTAAGGATGACCAAAAAGAGAAATGATAGGTACCGACTAAAGAGCCAATAATAAAAAAAATTAGAGTAATAAACATTTTTATATTTCCACTAGCTGCGGTAAATAAAGTTCCTGATCCACAACCTCCACCTAATTGCATTGCAAATCCAAAAATGAAAGATCCAACAATTACTGAAAGACTGACAGGAGCGATAGCGCCAACCATATTTCCATCATAAATTAAACTTTTGTTACCAATGGAAAGGGAAAAAAGTACAATGGCAAATGCGAGCATTACTATTTGAGCTCTTAAAGAATTGCTTTTATTATTTTCAATAAAATCTCTCCATCCACCTGTGAAACCAAATGAAGCATGGTATAACGTTATACCAAGAGCTAAACCAATACTAAAAACTAATACGTGTCTTAAACCTAATTCTTGATATAAAAAATTTAATAAAAAAATAGATAAAAAAATTCCAACTAAAAGATAAGGTATTTCACTTTTCCTGAAATTTTCCATAAGGGAAAGTATAATATTTTTAAATTAAAAGCTAACACCTAGGTTAATATATTAACCTAGGTGAACAAAAGATTATTAGCCTTTGATAACTTCGTTTTTAGGATTGATGGTCCAATGCGCCATAGAGCCATCATACATTTTTACGTTTGGAACTTTAGCAATTTCGCTTAACCCAAACCAAACAGTGGCAGCCCAATGTCCTGTGTTACAAAAAGTTACAAATCCTTTTTTCGCTTTCAGATCTGCTGCTTTGACTAATTGTTTAATTTCATCAGCTGATTTAATCGATGAGTTAGTATCAATTAAGGCTGATTCTTGAAGGTTTTTTGCGGTAGGTATCGTTCCAGCTCTTTCAATAGTAGCAAATTTCTTTTCCCCTTTAAAAAATTCTACGGGTCTTGCATCAATTAGAGTGTAACCATTTCGATCTCTTCTTGCATCTCTAACCTCTTTGTAATCAGCTAAGTATTTTTTATCAAATTTAGCTACAAATTTGGATGGAGTAATTTTATTTTCACCAGCTTCTGTTTTTAAACCAGCTTTTTGCCAAGCATTAAATCCACCATTTAAAATAGAAACTTCTTGATGTCCTAAAGTTTTAAATGTCCAATAGATTCTAGCAGCACTACCAAAGTCTGTTGAGTTAGCACCACCATATACAATAACCACATGTTTAGAGTTGTCTATTCCTAAACCTCCAATTAATTGTTCTAAGTGCTTCGTTCCAGGATATTGTCCTACTACTCCTTTAATTTCAGCTCTCCATCCACCTTTTAAATAATCAGAATGAACCGATCCTGGAATATGAGCTAATTTAAAAGTTTCATATGATCCATTATCAATTTTATTTCGTATATCTAAAATAAATATTTTTTTATTATTTAAATTTTTATTAAGCCATGAAACATCAACCAGCGGTTCTGCTGAAAAAACTGATGTTGCAAAGAAAATAAAAAATATTGTACTTATTATTTTTTTCATTTTTTTTCCTTTGTTGTGTTTTAAATATTTGGTTGTTTAACAATTCTTAGATAAGGTTTGACGGTATTCCATCCATCTGGGAATAAAGTTTTAGCCTCATCCTCTTTTACTGCAGGAACAATAATTACATCTTCTCCTTGTTTCCAATTAGC
>VTPD01000039.1 GCA_008638015.1 Pelagibacteraceae bacterium
TTTGCCAGAGCTACTTCCAACTTCTTTTAATACTTTTGCAAATTCATATTTTTTAAAATTGATAAATTTAATATTACAACTTTTTTCATCTGTAACTTTAATTGCCTTTCCGTCTTTAGTCTTTAAATTTTTTACTTTTGTTTCATTGCAATGATCAAGTGTCATCTTTGCAAAATTTTCTACTGAAATTAAAGAATCGTCAATCACCGGCATTTTTAAAACTTTGCATTTTTTTAAAAAACTCAAAGTTTTAGATCCATCTTTCTCACACTTTTCTTTTCTTGAAGCAAAAAAATGATGTTTGCTATTATAAACATGACGGTTAACTTGTTCTTTACCATCTACTTTCATGGGCTGAGTTAACAAAGCTAGAAATTTTGGTTTTAAGCTTAAATGCTCTTCTAACGAATACCAATATGCTTCGCTATCAGAATAATCATCTGCATAAGCGTCTAATTTATTAAATCCAAGATCAATCAATTTTTGATAATCTTTACTAGATAATCTTTCGGCCGCATATGTGTTTTGCGTTATGTAAAAACAAGAGATGAATAAAAGTAATTTATATAGTTTCGTCATAATAAATTAATATTGACAGTTATATTAATAAAAAACTAAGATTAATACATGTTTAAATTAATCAATGTAAAGCCTTGTAAGAATGACGTTGGTGCTTTTATCGACGCTGACATTTTATCTTCGAGCCCTGAGGCAATTGAAGAAATGAAAATAGCTCTTGATGAGTATGGAGTAATATTTTTTCGTAAACAAAATTTAGATTCCTCCTCATATGTAAAATTTGCAAAACAGTTTGGAACTTGTGCAGATTACCCGATGTTAAAAGGTCTAGATGGTTTTCCAGAAATTACCGTGGTTGAAAAAAAACCTGATGAACAAATTATGTTTGGGGAGGGTTGGCACACCGATTCCACTTATACTAAAGAACCTCCACGATTTACTATGCTATATTCCATCAAATCTCCACCGAAAGGAAAGGGAAATACTTTGTTTGCATCTCAATACAAAAGTTACGAAAGCTTACCAGAAGAATACAAGAAGAAAATTCAAAATTTAAAAGCAACCTTTAGTGCTGATGGTCCAATTTCTAAAACAAGAAATAATAGAATTGCAGAAAAGGGGACAGGCATCGATCCAAAATCAATGTCTGCAGTTCATGCAATTGTTAAAGAGAATGAAAGAAACAAAAAAAAGTCTATTTATCTTTCACCTGGTCACGTAATTAAAATTGAAGATATCAGTGCAGAAGAAAGCAAAACATTACTAAGTTATCTATTCGAACATCAAACAAAGCCTGAATTTGTGTATGGATTTGAATGGGAGCCTAACTGTTTAGCAATTTGGTCTAATCACGTAGTTCTACATAATCCAGTGAATGACTTTACGGGCGTACACCGTGTGATGCATAGAATTACCATTCAGTAATTCTTTTTAATTTTTTCTTTAATTTCAATTGCTTTAGATTTTGCAGACTGTCCTACTTCCGATGATTTTGTTTGAACCGATTTACTAATCTCTGAAGTTTTGTTTTTTACTGAATCTATAAATGCTCCAGTCTTTTCTGGGCCAGCCCCAGCTGCTAAACCAATAATAAATACTGCAACAAAAAACATAATAATTAATTATATTATTTTTTTTTTATTTTACCAAGGAATTGTACTCCCGTCCCAATTGTAAAAACCTCCTGTATTTTGAACATTCAGATTTAATATAACTTTTAAAATATTTTTTGCAGATTCTTGTGGTGATTGAATTTTTAAATCAGTTTTTTGAAAAGGCTTTGAAAGGTTACTTGTAACAGTGCCAGGATGAACAGCTACACAAATAGCTTTTTTATTTTTCATTGCTAATTCGATTGAAGCTGTTTTGATAAACTGATTTAAAGCAGCTTTTGAAGCCCGGTATGAATACCATCCTCCATATTTATTATCTTCAATAGATCCAACTTTTGCGGACAAAGATGCAAAAACAGACTTTGTTTCACTATCTAATAGCGGTAAAAAATATTTCATTAATAAAGCAGGTCCAAACGTATTAATTTCAAAATTTTTTTTCATGAAGTTTATATCAATATTTTTGTATGTCTTTTCTGGCATCTGATTTGATTCTTCAGAATGCAAAATTCCTGTTGCATCAAATACTAAACATAGTGGAGTAGTCTTATTTTTAATAAACAATGAAGCATCGCGAATAGTATTTTCATTGGTTAATTCAATATTTGGATGCGATGATCTGCTTAACTGAACAATATTAAGAAAGCCATTTTGTTTTAATTCCTCTGCTAAGGCATTACCAATAGCTCCTGTTCCACCAATAATAAGTGCTATATTGCTTTTATTCATTCGTATTTATGTAACACAAAAAAAAAATGAGCCACAATAATTAATTGTGACTCATTTTTAGTATTTTTAAATTTATGCGTTTAATGCTTGATCAATATCAGCAATGATATCATCGGCATGTTCGATACCAATAGATAGACGGACGTATCCTGGTGTTACACCTGCTGCAAGCATATCCTTTTCATTAAGTTGCGAATGAGTTGTGCTAGCAGGATGAATAGCTAACGACCTGGCATCACCAATATTAGCAACATGATATAAAAGTTTTAAATTATCGATAAACTTTTTACCCGCTTCTAATCCGCCTTTAACTTCCATTCCCATCAAAGCCCCATTGCCACCCTTGAAATATTTCTTAGCTCTTTCGCCAATCTCGCCTTCATGCAAAGTAGAATAGATAACTTTTTCAACTTTAGGATGTTTTAATAAAAAGTTTTTAACTTTTTCTGCATTCTCACAGTGTTGCTTCATTCGTAAAGCTACAGTTTCAAGTCCTTGTATAATTTGAAATGCATTAAAAGGACTAATGGCAGAACCAAGATCTCGCAACAAAACTACCCTTGCTCTTATAATAAATGGAATATTTGCTCCAGTAAGCTGGGGAACGGCATCTCCCCAAACAGCTCCATGATAAGACATATCTGGCTTCCATATATTTGGTTGTCTTTCTTTATCGCCTGCCCAATTAAAATTACCTGAGTCTACAACAACTCCTCCAATACTAGTTCCATGACCACCAATAAATTTAGTCAAAGAATGCATTACGATTGCTGCGCCATGTTCAAAAGGTTTACAAATAACTGGACACGCCGTGTTATCCATTACTAAGGGTACATTTAATTTTTTTCCAACTTCCGCAACTTCTTGAATAGGAAAAACTCTCAAAGATGGATTAGGTAAAGTTTCTGCGTAATACAAACGTGTTTTGCTATCCGTTAACTTAGCAAAATTTTCAGGATCTTTTGGATCTGCATATCTTACCTCGATACCCATAGCCTTCAGAGTGTTATTAAATAAATTTACAGTACCTCCATATAGATCAGTTGAGGCAACAAAATTATCTCCGGCATTACATAAATTTTGTACTACGAATGCAGAAGCAGCTTGTCCTGAACTCACACAGACTGCAGCAAGTCCACCTTCCAATGCCGCCACTCTTTCCTCCAGAACATTGGTTGTTGGGTTCATTATTCTTGTATAAATATTTCCAAATTCCTTTAATCCAAATAAATTTGCTGCATGATCTGCAGAGTTAAATTGGTAGGAAGTAGTTTGATGAATTGGCACAGCCACAGATGTTGAGCTTTCATCTTTTCTCCATGATCCCCCGTGCAATGCAATTGTTTCCGGGTGTTTACTACTAGTAGTCATAATTTTTCTCCTTAGTTATTCATTAAAACCGAAATGAAAATAATCTAAGCTTTTGGGAAGTCTTCGCTTTAGCTGTTACTTAAGTCCGCAAGCTGTATCAAATCGACAAGAGATTATAGACTATAAATAGGATATTGCACAAGACTTATAAACTTCAGAAGTTTATTTTTAAATTTGAGTAACTGTGATTTGATAAAATTTTTACCTCACAATTAAAAAGCTTCTTTTTACTTTGCAGCAATTGCTTAGTAATTCTCTCATAAAAACTTATAAAAGTTTTAAGCTGGGTATTGCTCATTTGTTTTTTCTTTGGAATTTGCATTTCCTGTTTTTTTCTCCATTTAAATACATGGGTAAAACTAGGAATTTTTAAAAAAATAGAAAAGTCTGACTTTTTATAAATTGATTTAAAATATATTTTACTCTGATTGTTTACATAATTTCTCCATTTAAGAGATATGTCTTGATTTTTTTCTAGTTTATTTATTGGCTTACAAAGCGTCTGTTTTGCTTCGCCAGGGTAATTTACACACCATCCTTCGAGAATAAAAACATCATAAGGAAAATTCAAAATATTAAACTTTGATTTTAAATGGTCATCTTCTGCTTTTGAAAATTTAGGGAATATATATTTTTTCTTTTTATTGCTTAAAAAAATTTTTACAACATTTTTTAGATGTTTTAAATTATGCGTACCAGGAACACCGCGCGTTAGTAGAAGAGGAGAAATTTTAAGAGATAACTTTTTTCTTTCATCTTTTGATAAATAAAAATCATCAATGGAAAGTACCAAAACTTTTAATTTTTGTTTTTCTAATTGATTTTTGACAAATCCTGTAAAGGTTGTTTTCCCTGAGCCCTGAGGGCCCGAAACTAAACAAAATAAATTTTTTTTATTTTTTTTATTTTTAAGTAATTGACTGGTAACCTTGTGAAGTATTTTTTTATATTTTGAATTAAACACTTATTTAATACAGTTCTTGCTGGTAAATTTTTCTACAAGATCTGTCTTTGGATTAATGTAAAATTCCCTGGTACACTTAACTAATAAATTTTTTTTATTATAAACATATATTTTATAAGGCACGTCTAAATTAATAATATTAGGCTCTCCAAAGCTAGATTTCAAATCCTTGCTTTTTTTTCCTAAAAATTCAGATAGCATTTTATTTTCTTTATCTGTTGTCTCATTAATTTTTTTATCAATCGTTTGGCAATTAGTTAAACTAATTAAAATACAAAGAAAAAAAAATTTTTTATAATAAATCATTTACAAGGTAGTCCTATTTTTTTCCAACCTGGTTCATTAATCACAGAAGATCCTTCAAAACCATCCGAAATATTAATTGCTGTATATCCGTGATTACTAAATATCTCTGCTGCATGTAAAGATCTTGCTCCGCTTCTGCATATACATAAAATTTTTTTACTTTTATCAATTTGCAAATCTAAAAACTCTTGTTCAAAATTTTCATTTAATATTCTATGCTCTCCTAGCTGGTAGGATAAAAAATAAGTAGGCACATTTAATACTTCTCCATCCGGCATGCCTATATTATTCCACTCCTCTTCTGTTCGGACATCGATTAAAACAACTTGTTTTTCTAATTGTAAAAAATTTTTTATATTTTTAGATGCCAATTCTTCTACTTCACTCATGATAGAAAAGAGTATAACAGATTATAATTAGACATATGAAGTATGATTTTATTATCATAGGTAGTGGTATTGTAGGATTGACACTAGCCTTTAAACTTAAAAAAAGGCTTAAACAAAGCAAAATTTTAATATTAGAAAAAGAAAAAGACTCCGTACAACACGGCTCTGGTAGAAATAGCGGTGTTATTCATAGTGGAATTTACTATGAGCCTAATTCGTTAAGAGCAACGCTCGGTGTTCAGGGCGGAATTGAACTTAAAGAATATATTAAATCTAAAAATTTATGGATAGATGAGTGTGGAAAATTACTTATTCCAACTTCACAAAATTCTTATGAAAATACGGAAAACTTATTTAAACGAGGAATTGAAAATGGAGTAACAATCCAAAAATTAACAGCAAGAGAAATTAATAATTTAGAACCAAGGGTAAATACTCATTATGGTGTCGGATTAAAAATACCCTTTACATCTATTGCTGATCCCAAAGAAGTTTCCATGTGTTTGATAGAAGATCTAAAATCGATGGGTATAGAAATAAAATATAATGAAGTTGTTTTAGAAGTAATAAATGAGGGAATAAAAATAAAAACAAGTAAAGATACCTATGAATGTGACTATTCATTTAATTGCAGCGGTTTGCAATCAGATGATATTGCTACAAAATCTGGTTTAAGTTTTAGATATAGCTTTCTTCCTTTCAAGGGAAAATATTGGAAAATTATAGATCCAAATTTTACATTAAATCACTTAGTCTATCCTGTCCCTGATTTACAATATCCTTTTCTTGGATTGCATACATCTCATAAAAAAAATGGAAGTTTTTTTATTGGACCAAGCTCAACGCCAGTTTTGGGAAGAGAAAGCTACAGTTGGAATGAAGATTTAAATATGAAACAAGCATTTAAGCTCGGCACAAGCTTTATACAAAAAATTATTAAAAATGAAAATCAACTTAGAAGTTTAGCTTTACAAGAATCTAAATTACTTATTATGAGTAAGTTCATTAAAGAAATAAATAAACTAATCACCGGAATTAATAAAAATCATATTATTTCAACAAATGAAAAGGTGGGGATTCGATCTCAAATTTTTGATCCCAA